>NZ_JBPQTL010000039.1:0-49666 GCF_051386295.1 Micromonospora sp. URMC 105
CCCCCCCCCCCCCCCCCCCCCCCCCCCCCCCCCCCCCCCCCCCCCCCCCCCCCCCCGGGGCCGTTCCGCGAGGGGTGCTACAACATTCCCTCGCCACGTTGTCACCATCCGTGTCGGCCGTCCGACGCGCCCCCTGTCTGGAGGACCACCCCATGGGCCGTTATCTGTTGAGACGGCTGCTCCAACTCGTCCCGGTGTTCATCGGCACGACGTTCATGATCTACTTCCTGGTCTGGAAGGTGCCGGGTGACCCGTTCGCCGGCAAGTGTGGCGATCGGGCGTGCCCCGACAACTACGTCGCCATGATGACCGAGAAGTACCACCTGGACGACCCATTTCTCGTCCAGTACGCCATCTACATGAAGAACCTGTTCATGGGGGACTTCGGCACCACCTGGTCCGGTCGCGCCGTGAACGACATCATCGCGACGTCGTACCCGAACACCTTGAAGCTGGCCGCGGTCGCCCTGATCATCGAGGCCGTCATCGGCCTCACCGCGGGTGTGCTCACCGGTCTGCGGCGCAACGGCTTCCTGGACAACCTGGTCCTGATCAGCACCCTGTTCCTCATCGCGCTGCCGGTCTTCGTCATCGGCTTCGTGCTCCAGTGGCTCTTCGGCGTGCAGTGGGGGATCGTCAAGCCGACCGTCTCCAGCGAGATGCGCATCACCGAACTGATCCTCCCGGGCTTCGTGCTCGGCAGCGCGTCGATGGCGTACGTCGCCCGGGTGGCGCGCACCAGCATCGCGGAGAACCGCCGCGCCGACTACGTGCGTACCGCGATCGCCAAGGGCCTGCCCATGCGCCGGGTGGTCGGCATCCACCTGCTGCGCAACTCGCTGATCCCGGTGGTGACCCTGCTCGGCACCGACCTCGGCGCCCTGATGGGCGGCGCGATCATCACCGAGGGCATCTTCGGCATCAACGGCATCGGTAGGGCCGTGCTCCGGGCGATCGTCACCAAGGAGAGCGCTACCGTTGTCTCCATCGTGGTGGTCCTGGTGCTCGTCTACCTGCTGATGAACCTGCTGGTCGACCTGCTCTACGCCGCCCTGGACCCGAGGATTCGCTATGAGTGACCCTTCCACCGCCTCCATGGTCAGCACCCCCCGGCCGGAGAACCCGACCGAGATGGTGTCGTCGAACCCGGCCCAGCCGGAGAACGCCCGCCAGGAGAAGCCGCGCGGTCTGCTCGGCGACGCCTGGCGCGACCTGCGACGCAAGCCGCTGTTCTGGATCTCCTCGACTTTCATCCTGATCTTCCTGCTGATGTCGGTCTGGCCGTCGCTGTTCACCTCGGTCGACCCGACGGCCGGCGCGCTGTCCCGCAGCCGGGTGGAGCCCTCGGGTGACGCCTGGTTCGGCTACGATGTGCAGGGCCAGGACGTGTTCGCCCGGGTGATCCACGGGGCCAACGCCTCGATCGTGGTGTCGCTGCTCTCCGTGCTCGGCGTCATGCTGATCGGCGGGACGATGGGCATCATCGCCGGCTACAAGGGCGGCTGGATCGACGCGGTGCTCTCCCGCATCGCCGACATCTTCTTCGGCCTGCCGTTCGTGCTCGGCGCCATCGTCATCCTGACCACCTTCAACGGTGCCGGCAGCCAGAACAGCGCCTGGGAGATCAAGGGTCTGGTCATCGCGTCCCTGGTGCTGCTGGGCTGGCCGGTGGTCATGCGGCTGATGCGTTCCTCGGTGCTGGCCAACAAGGAGGCCGACTACATCGTCGCGGCCCGCGCGATGGGCGCCAGCACCAGCCGGATCATCCTCAAGCACCTGCTGCCGAACTGTTTGGCGCCGCTGCTGGTGTACGGCACGATCATGGTCGGCTCGTTCATCGGCGCCGAGGCCACCCTCTCCTTCCTGGGCATCGGCCTGAAGAGCCCGGTGGTCTCCTGGGGAATCATGATCAACGAAGCGCAGCAGTACCTGCGGCCGTCGCCGTTCCTGCTCTTCTTCCCCTCCGCGTTCCTCGTCACCGCCGTACTGAGCTTCGTCATGCTCGGTGAGGCCGTCCGCGAGGCCCTCGACCCGAAGCTCCGATAGGGGAGACTGAGTTGTCCGACATTCTCGTGTCCGAGCAGTCCGCGCCGGGCGCCGACGGATCCGGTCGCCCCTCCGGCCGGCTGCTCGAGGTCGACGACCTGCGGGTGGAGTTCCGCACCCGGGACGGCGTCGCCAAGGTCATCAACGGGGTCACGTACCACGTCGACGCGGGGGAGACCCTCGCCGTGCTCGGCGAGTCCGGCTCCGGCAAGAGCGTCACCGCGCAGACCATCATGGGCATCCTCGACATGCCGCCGGGGCACGTGACCGGTGGTGAGGTCCGCTTCCACGGCAAGGACATGCTCAAGATGTCCGCCGAGGAGCGCCGCCGCATCCGTGGCGAGGGCATCGCGATGATCTTCCAGGACTCGCTCTCCGCGCTGAACCCGGTCTTCACCGTCGGGTTCCAGATCGCCGAGCAGTTCCGGATCCGTCGCGGCATGAGCCGTGCGGACGCCAAGAAGCGCGCGATCGAGATGCTCGACCAGGTCAAGATCCCGAACGCCAAGGGCAGGTTCAGCAACTTCCCGCACCAGTTCTCCGGCGGCATGCGGCAGCGCGCGATGATCGCGATGTCGCTGGCTCTCGACCCCGAGGTGCTGATCGCGGACGAGCCGACCACCGCGCTGGACGTGACCGTGCAGGCCCAGATCATGGACCTGCTCGGCGAGCTCCAGCGGGAGCGGCGGATGGGCCTGATCCTGATCACCCACGACCTCGGCGTGGTCGCCGACGTCGCGGACCGGATCGCCGTCATGTACGCCGGGCGGATCGTCGAGGAATCCGACGTCTTCGACCTGTACGCCAAGCCGGCGCACCCGTACACCCTCGGCCTGCTCGACTCGATCCCGCGACTGGACGAGAAGGGGCAGCAGCTCCGCACCATCAAGGGCCTCCCGCCGAACCTGATGAACATCCCGCCGGGCTGCCCGTTCAACCCGCGCTGCCCCATGGCGCAGCCGGTGTGCCGCGAGAAGCTCCCCCCGTTGCTGCAGATCGGCGCCGGTCGGGCCAGCGCCTGCCACTTCGCCGAGGAGCTGGTGAACCGTGACTGAGAACATCCTCGAGGTACGTGACCTGGTCAAGCACTACCCGGTGACCCGGGGTGTGGTGTTCAAGAAGACCATCGGTCACGTCAAGGCCGTCGACGGCGTCTCCTTCGACCTGCGGGCCGGCGAGACGCTGGGCGTGGTCGGCGAGTCGGGCTGCGGCAAGTCGACGCTGAGCCGGGTGCTGATGAACCTGGAGAAGCCGACCGCCGGCAACGTGCTCTACAAGGGTCAGGACATCTCGAAGCTGTCCGGCGGCGCGCTGCGCCGGCTGCGTCGCCAGATCCAGCTGGTGATGCAGGACCCGTACACCTCGCTCAACCCGCGGATGACGGTCGGTGACCTGATCGGCGAGCCTTTCGAGATCCACTCCGAGGTGGCGCCGAAGGGCAGCCGCCGGGACAAGGTCAAGGAACTGCTCGACCTGGTCGGCCTCAACCCGGAGCACATCAACCGGTACCCGCACCAGTTCTCCGGCGGTCAGCGGCAGCGCATCGGCATCGCCCGGGCGCTCGCCCTGCGGCCCGAGGTCATCATCTGCGACGAGCCCGTCTCGGCCCTGGACGTCTCGATCCAGGCGCAGGTGATGAACCTGTTGGAGAAGCTCCAGAGCGAGTTCGGCCTGTCGTACGTCTTCATCGCCCACGACCTGTCGGTGGTGCGTCACCTCTCCGACCGGGTCGCGGTGATGTACCTCGGCAAGATCGTCGAGATCGGCACCGAGGACGAGATCTACGAGCGGCCGACCCACCCGTACACCCAGGCACTGCTCTCGGCGGTGCCGGTGCCGGACCCGACGCTGCGGGACAACAAGACGATCATCCGGCTCACTGGTGACGTCCCCTCCCCGGTGTCGCCCCCCTCGGGCTGCCGGTTCCGGACCCGGTGCTGGAAGGCGCAGGACATCTGCGCCGAGCAGCCGCCGCTGCTGGAGATCCGGCCGGGCTCGGACCACCCGAGCGCCTGCCACTTCGCGGAGAAGCGGGAGATCGTCGCCACCCACGAGGCGTGAGCCGGTCCGAACCGCCTGTCGGCGTCCGCGTGACGCCGGCAGGCGGTTCGTCGTATCCGGGCCCGCGCGCCGGTCAGGGCTTCGAGGGGGTACGCCGCACGACGGCGGACCGGGCGTCCCGCCCGGCTCCCGCGCCCGCGGCACCCGTCACAGCGGTCCGCGACCGGCGCGGAGCAGGAGCAGGGCGAGCTGGGTGCCGTCGGCGCCGAGCGCCTGCCGGAACCGCTCCAGGATCTCCCGCTCCCGGGACAGCACCAGCCGGGTGCCGCCGGAGGCCATCCGGGTGGCGCCGACCTGCTGGGAGAGCTCGGCCCGCTCCTGCCAGAGCCCGATCAGCGTCCGGTCGATCTCGTCGATGCGCTCCCGGATGTTCGCGATCCGGGCCGCCGCCGCGGGCTCGTCGGTGCCGAAGCCGGGTGCCGCGTTCCGGCCGTCGCCCGCCCGGGAGCGTGCCGTGTTGCCGCTCTGTTCCGCCACGTCTGTCATCATCGGTCGTACCTCTCTGACGTCGTGCCCGGTGTCGGGAACCCGGACCGCGAAAAGCCCCGGGCTCCAGGAGCCCGGGGCTTTCGTAGGTCTGGTGTGATCAGGCGCGACCCACGGCTGCCGGACTCCCGGTGCCGTAGTAAAAGTAGAGGCGCTGACCGAACACGGAATCGAGTATGCCGACCGCGAGGGTGGCCGCGCAAGGATTCCGCCAACAGTTGGGAAGGTCGCCCGGCGCCGGGGCCGGGCGACCTCCTGCTCAGCCCAGCCGGGTGATCCGGTCCGCCGGGCCCGGAGCGACCGGCGCGCCGGCGCCCAGGTACGCCACCAGCGCGTCCACGTCGAAGCCGGGGGCGGTGGTGCGGCCGGTGCCCACGGTCAGCTCGGTGAACCCGTCTCCGCCGTTGGCGAGGAAGTCGTTGGTGGTGACCCGGTAGCTCGCCGCCGGATCGACCGGCACACCGCCGAGCGCCAGCGCGCTGACCCGCGAGCCGGCCGGCGCGGTGCTGTCGTAGGAGTAGGTCACCCCCGCGGAGACCTGCAGGATCCGCTGGGTGCTCTGCCCCCGATAGCCGACGAACTGCTGCTCCAGCACGCTCTTGAGCTGCGCGCCGGTCAGCGTCTGGGTGACCACCAGGTTGTTGAACGGCTGGACGGTGAACGCCTCGCCGTAGGTCACCTCGCCCGGCTCCTCGCCGCCGGCCGACGCTGCGTACGACAGGGAGGCCCGGACGCCGCCCGGGTTCATCAGCGCCAGCTGCGCCCCGTCGCCCCTGGTGTACGCCAGTTGCGCGTCGGCGATCACGTCGCCGAGCGGGCTCTCGCCGTTGGGGCGCGCGTCCCGGACGATGTCGGCCGCGATCCGCCCGACCACCCGGTTGGCGATCGGGGCGACCGCCTTGCGGTACTTGTCGGCCAGCGCCTTCGCGCCCGCGTCGACCAGCCCGGGGTTGCGCACGTAGACGCCGGGGGCGCTCTGCTGCCAGGTGCCGTCCGGGTTGCGCACGCCGTTCTCCACCACCACGTTGCGCGCCGAGATGTCGGTGAACCGGCCGGTGTCCCGGTCCAGCGAGTAGTCGATGTCGGTGATCAGCTGCCCGTTGCTGCCGGCGCTGGTGACCACGCTCCGCGCGCCCGAGGAGTTCGGCAGCGAGCAGGAGTAGAAGCGGTGGGTGTGCCCGGAGACCACCAGGCCGAACTCCGGCCGCAGGCCGCGGACGATGTCGACGACCGGGCCGGAGAAGTTGGCGCAGTCCGAGACGCCCGGGGTGGCCGGCGGCGGGGACTGGGCGCCGCCCTCGTGCACCAGCAGCACCATCGCCCGGATGCCGAAGAGCTTGAGCAGCCCGCCCCACTTGTTGGCGGTCTCGACCTCGTCGGCGAACCGCACCGAGGCGATGCCGGCCGGGTTGACGATGCCCGGGGTGCCCTCCAGGGTCACGCCGACGAAGCCGACCGGTACGCCGCCGACGAACTTCACGTCGACCGGGGGCAGGATCGGCAGGCCGGTCTTCCGGCTGATCGTGTTGGCGGCGAGGTAGGTGAACTTCGCGCCGGCGAAGCCGTCGCCGTCCTGGCAGCCGTCGACCGGGTGACAACCGCCCTTGTTGATCCGGATCAGCTCGGCGACGCCCTCGTCGAACTCGTGGTTGCCGACGGAGCTGATCTCCAGCCCGACCTCGTCCATCAGCTCGATGGTCGGCTCGTCGTGGAAGGCGGCGCTGACCAGCGGCGTACCGCCGATCAGGTCGCCGGCGCCGACGGTGGTGGTCCGGCGCCCCTCGGCCGCGGCGTCGGCGCGCAGCTTCTTCAGCCAGGTGGCCAGGTATTCCACGCCGCCGGCGGGGGTGCCGTTGACCGCGGCCCCGCTGCCGCCGGGCGGGTCGATGGCGCCGTGGAAGTCGTTGTAGCTCAGGAAGTTGCCCTTGACCTCGCCGCGGGTGGGCGTGGCGTAGGAGACGGCGACCGGGGCCAGGCCGGCCGTCGGGTCGGTGGCGGCCGGTTGCGGTCCGGGCCGTCCGGTGGCGGGCAGGCCGGCCACGAGGGCCAGCGCGAGGGCCGGTGCGGCGAGGTGACGCAGCAGGGCCCGACCGCGCGAGCGCGGTGCAGTCATGGTTGTTCTCCCAAGTCGGATGCGGGGGAGTAGTCGGGGATTTCACCGTCATCGTTGCGCTTCGGGGACGAAGGCGCCAGGGGGGACCCGGTGACAGGTTCGTCTCACCGCGCCGGGCGCCCGTCGGCGCGGTGACCGCGCTCGCGCCCCGGGCATGCGTGGGCGGGAAGTGTCCGGCCGGCGGCATAGACTCGGCCTGCGATGCATCCTCTCTTCGACATCCCCGCGTCCCCGCCCGCGCCCGAGCCTGCCCGCGCGCCGGCGCGCCGGCCCGGGTCCTCCGCCGTGCACCTCGATCCGCAGGCCCTGGTCGAGGGGCTCAACGGTCCCCAGCGGGACGCGGTGACCCACGCCGGCGCGCCGCTGCTGATCGTGGCCGGCGCCGGCTCCGGCAAGACCCGGGTGCTCACCCACCGGATCGCGTACCTGCTCGCCGCGCGGGACGTGCACCCCGGCGAGATCATCGCGATCACCTTCACCAACAAGGCCGCCGGCGAGATGAAGGAGCGGGTGGCCCACCTGGTCGGCCCGCGCGCCCGGCTGATGTGGGTGTCGACGTTCCACTCCGCCTGCGTACGGATCCTGCGCGCCGAGCACGAGCACGCCGGGCTGAAGTCCACCTTCTCGATCTACGACGCCGACGACTCCCGGCGGTTGATGCAGCTGGTCACCCGGGAGCTCGACCTCGACCCGAAGCGCTACCCGGCGCGCGGGCTGGCCGCCCAGGTCTCCAACCTGAAGAACGAGCTGGTCGACCCGGAGGCGTTCGCCGCCCGGGCCAAGGGCCCGAACGAGCGGGCGCTCGCCGAGGCGTACACGCTCTACCAGCGCCGGCTGCGCGAGGCGCACGCGCTGGACTTCGACGACCTGATCATGACGACGGTGCACCTGCTCCAGTCGCACCCGCACGTCGCCGAGAGCTACCGCCGCCGGTTCCGGCACGTGCTGGTCGACGAGTACCAGGACACCAACCACGCGCAGTACACGCTGATCAAGGAGCTGGTCTCCGGCACCGAGGGGATCGAGCCGGCCGAGCTCTGCGTGGTGGGCGACGCCGACCAGTCGATCTACGCGTTCCGCGGCGCGACCATCCGCAACATCCTGGAGTTCGAGCGGGACTTCACCGACGCCCGGACGATCCTGCTGGAGCAGAACTACCGCTCGACCCAGACCATCCTCAACGCCGCCAACGCCGTGATCGACCGGAACACCTCCCGCAAGCCGAAGCGGCTGTGGAGCGACGCCGGGGCCGGTGAGCAGATCGTCGGCTACGTCGCCGACACCGAGCACGCCGAGGCGGACTGGGTGGGCCGGGAGATCGACCGGCTGGTCGACGCCGGCGACACCCGTCCCGGCGACGTCGCCGTCTTCTACCGCACCAACGCCCAGTCCCGGGTCTTCGAAGAGGTGTTCATCCGCGCCGGCCTGCCCTACAAGGTGGTCGGTGGGGTGCGCTTCTACGAGCGCAAGGAGGTCCGCGACGCGCTGGCCTACCTGCGCTCGGTGGTCAACGACGACGACACGGTCAGCCTGCGCCGGGTGCTGAACACCCCGCGCCGGGGCATCGGCGACCGTGCCGAGGCGTGCGTGGAGGCGCTCTCCAGCCGCGACCGGATCTCGTTCGGCGCCGCGCTGCGCCGGGCCCGGGAGGCGCCGGGCATCTCCACCCGGGCGGCCAACGGCATCGCCGACTTCGTCGCGCTGCTCGACGGCGCGCGGGAGCTCGCCGAGACGGGCACCCCGGAGGAGGTGCTGGAGGCGCTGCTGACCCGCTCGGGCTACCTCACCGAGCTGGAGGAGAGCCTCGACCCGCAGGACGCCGGGCGCGTCGACAACCTCCAGGAGCTGGTCAGCGTCGCCCGGGAGTACACCGAGCGGATCGAGGCGCTGGGCGCCGAGGGCGAACGGGCCACGGTGGCCGGGTTCCTGGAGCAGGTGGCGCTGGTCGCCGACGCCGACCAGATCCCCTCCGACGACCCGGACCACCAGGGCGTGGTCACCCTGATGACGCTGCACACGGCGAAGGGCCTGGAGTTCCCGGTGGTCTTCCTGACCGGCCTGGAGGACGGCGTCTTCCCGCACCTGCGCTCGCTGGGCGACAGCCGCGAGCTGGAGGAGGAGCGCCGGCTGGCGTACGTGGGCATCACCCGCGCCCGGCAGCGGCTCTACCTGTCCCGCGCGGTCACCCGCTCGGCCTGGGGGCAGCCGGCCTACAACCCGCCGTCGCGCTTCCTGGAGGAGCTGCCACCGGAGCTGGTCCGCTGGGAGCGCACCGAGGGGTCGTACACCTCGTGGGCCGGCGGGGGCGGCGGCGTCGGCGGACGCGCGGACCGCGCGCCCGGCGCGCGGGGCGGCTTCACCGGGGGTACGCCGAAGGCGGCGCAGCTGGCCAAGCGACTCGGGGTGGACGGCAGTCGGCTGGCCACCGCCAGCGAGCTGCCGCAGGGGCCGAAGGTGTCGGCCGGGGACCGGGTCAACCACCAGCGCTACGGTCTCGGCCGGGTGCTCGCCGTGGAGGGGCACGGCCCGGGCGCCCGCGCGCAGATCGACTTCGGCGAGCAGACGATGTGGCTGGTGCTCCGGCACGCCCCGATCGACAAGCTCTGACGACATCGGCCCGGCCCGGCGGATCGCCGGACCGGGCCGTTGTCGTGAACGGGCTCAGCAGGCCACGGTGATGCCCCGGGCGCGCAGGAACGGCGCCGGGTCGATCTGGTTCCACAGCTGACCCTGGTGCACCTCGAAGTGCAGGTGAGGGCCGGTCGAGTCGCCGGTCGAGCCCTCCAGGCCGAGGGTCTCCCCGGCGCCGACCTTCTCGCCAACGCTCACCTTCGTGGTGCTCAGGTGCGCGTAGTGGGTCAGGTAGCCGTTGCCGTGGTTGACCACGACCGAGATGCCGTAGCCGTCGCCGACGTCGCCGGCCTTCTCCACCGTGCCGCCGAAGGCGGCGCGGACCGGCGTACCGGCGGGCATCGCGAAGTCGATGCCGGCGTGCAGGGTCCCCCACCGCTGTCCGTAGCAGGAGGTGATCTGCGCGCCCTTCATCGGATTGACCCAGGACGGCTTCGGCTTCGCCGTCCTCGTGGCGGTCGGCTTCGGCTTCGGGGTGGCCTTGCGCGTCGGCGTGGCCGACGGGCTCGCGGCCGGGCCGGTCGTGGTCGCGCTCGCCGACGGGCCGGCCGGGGTGGGGGACTCGCGGGTGGAGCGGTCGGCGCGGGCGGCGGCCTCGGCGCGTGACTGGGCGTCCAGCGAGACGGCGGTGGTGGCGGGGGCGTCGTCGCGGTCGAGCGCGACGGCGGAGGCGCCGGCGAGGCCGAGGCCGGCCAGCGCGACGGCGCCGACGAGGAGCGCCCGTCCGCTGCGACGCTTCCGCAGCCGGTGCCGGGCCGGGGCGGCCACGGTCTTCTCGTTCTGGGTGGGGGTGTCTTCCTGCACGGCTGACCTTCACACTCAGGGGCTGGGACCTGCCCATCCTGGGTGTCGCGCGGGTCACTGGTGGGTACCGGTACCACGGGGCCGCCCGTGGCGGGCGGGGCAACTGTCCGCACTTGTGCTGGCCTGACCGGATCTGCCCCGATAACTGATCTTGTTAATCGGTGGCGTCGGTCACAGTCTCGGGTGTGACCCAGCAGACTTCCGGCCACGAAAAACCGCCCGGATCGCATGATCCGGGCGGTCAACGGGCGATACGGAGCGTCAGGAACCCGCTACCTCGCTGTAATATGCCTCGACTTGCAGCTTGATGTCCACTCCGCGCTCCTGCAGCCACGGCACCGGGTCCCGCGGCTCGCCCTTGACATGGATCTCCAGGTGCAGGTGAGAGCCGTACGAGTGGCCGGTGTTGCCGACCAGGCCGAGCTGGTCGCCCGCCTTGACCTGCTGCCCCTCCTTGACGTTCACGGAGGAGGAGTGGCCGTAGATGGCCTCGCTGCCGTCGGCGTGCTGGACGATCACCGCGTAGCCGTACCCGCCGAACCAGCCGGCCTTGGTGACGGTGCCCGAGTGGATGGCGACGTAGGGGGTGCCCTCGGCGGCGACCAGGTCGATGCCGGTGTGCAGCTTGCCCCAGCGCATCCCGTAGGGGGAATTGAAGTCGTAGCCCTGCAGCGGCAGCAGCCACGGGTCCTGGTCGCTGGCGCTGACCTCGGCGTCGCGGGCGGTGTCCCGGGAGGCGCGGTCCGCGGCGTCGGCGCGCGCCGCCGCGTCCTGGCTGGTGATCGAGGCCTGCTTGAGCTCGTCGAGGACCGACGGGCTGACGCTCTTGGCGTCCGGCAGCGCGTTCGCACCCAGGGCGACGATGCCGGCGCCGACGAACGCGGTCGTGACGACTGCCGCGTAGCGGCTGCGTGGGGGGGTGGGTACGCGGCGGCGGCCGCGATATCTATCGGGCTCAGACGACAGGCGCTGGCGCACGCACACCCTCCGTTGTCGGGGATCCGAAGCGACCGCCGGCCGTTCGATAAAGCTCGGTCGAACGTCCGTTGGCCGCGTCGTCACCCGTCCGTGGACCTGATGACAACCGTGGACACGTTAGCCCTCCGCCGCGCCGGTCACAAGCGGAAGCGCCGAATCGGCGAGTCTTTCTGTCCCTTTCCGTCCATCATTGTCATAGCTCGGGACGCCGGATGGCCGCCCCCTTTACTGCCCGTTCGTCGCGCAGAGTGACCGATCGGCGGAGGCGTCCGGCTTTGCGGAGGGGGTCGCCGGGCAGTAGGGGTCGGCCCGGATTTCCCGCCTCCGCCGGGGCGGGTTACCGTTCGTTCAGGTGATAGCCGCGGAGCCCGTGAAAGGTGTGCGCTGATGAGCTCTCGTATCCGGGTCGTCGTCGCGAAGCCGGGCCTCGACGGCCACGACCGCGGCGCCAAGGTCGTTGCGCGCGCCCTGCGGGACGCCGGCATGGAGGTCATCTACACCGGCCTGCACCAGACCCCGGAGCAGATCGTGGAGACCGCGATCCAGGAGGACGCCGACGCGGTCGGCCTCTCCGTGCTCTCCGGCGCGCACATGACGCTCTTCCGCCGGGTGCTGGAACTCCTCGCCGAGCGGGACGCCCGCGACATCGTCGTCTTCGGCGGCGGCATCATCCCGGACGCCGACATCCCCGAGCTGCAGCAGCTCGGCGTGGCGAAGATCTTCACCCCGGGCGCGACGACCCAGTCGATCGTCGAGTGGGTCCGGGGGAACGTCGCCCAGTCCGTCGCCTGACGGCCGGCGCGACACTCGGGCTTCGCCCACTGCAGTCTTCTGCACACGGCGGTATCCGGTGACCCGGATGCCGCCGTGCGGCGTACCGGAGTGGATCGGTCGGCGGAATCCGGGCACGGGGGAAGGGCCGGACGCACCCCTCACACGCCCGGCCCTTCTATGCACGATGCCCCGCCGCCACCCCTCGACCGACAGGGCATCGGCCGCTCCCGTCCTCGCGCTGAATCAGCGCTCCGACATCAGACTCAACGACGCCCTCACCAGGGGGTTACGCGTCCTCGACGACATCCTTCGGGGCGGCCGCCGGTCCGGCCCGCGCACCGGCGAGTCGCGGACGGCGCGCTGTGCATTACCGCACACCGCGCACCCGCTCGGTTGCCGCTGGTGCTCATCTCGCTAGGCTGCGGCCGACGGCCCGTTTCAACTGATGACGGGCGTCAACGGAGTTTCCACAACGCTGGTGGCGGCGCGACGGCGCGCCGCGGAGACGGGACGGGACGCGCAATCGTGGACCTGTACGAGTACCAGGGGCGGGACCTGTTCGAGCGGCACGGTTTGCCCGTGCTCGCCGGCGGCGTCGCCACTACCCCGGAGGAGGCCCGCGCGATCGCCGAACGCCTCGGCGGTCGGGTGGTCGTCAAGGCGCAGGTGAAGGTCGGCGGCCGAGGCAAGGCCGGCGGCGTCAAGCTGGCCGAGGGCGCGGAGGAGACGGTGGCCCGCGCCACCGACATCCTCGGCATGGACATCAAGGGTCACACCGTCCACAAGGTCATGATCACCGTGACCGCGGACGTGGCCGAGGAGTACTACTTCTCGTACCTGCTCGACCGGGCGAACCGCACCTTCCTCTGCATCGCCAGCGTCGCCGGCGGCATGGACATCGAGCAGGTCGCCGCGGACACCCCCGACAAGGTGGTCAAGGCCCCGATCGACGCCGTCAAGGGCGTGGACGAGGCCAAGGCCCGCGAGATCGTCTCCGCCGCCGGTTTCCCGGCCGAGGTAGCCGACCAGGTCGTCGAGGTCGCGGTGGGCCTGTGGAAGGCCTTCGTGGCCGAGGACGCCACGCTGGTCGAGGTGAACCCGCTGGCCAAGACCGGCGAGGGCAAGCTGCTGCTGCTCGACGCCAAGATCACCCTCGACGAGAACGCCGGCTTCCGGCACCCGGACCACGAGGCGCTGGTCGACCAGGCCGCGGTGGACCCGCTGGAGCAGGCCGCCAAGGAGAAGGACCTCAACTACGTCAAGCTCGACGGCGAGGTCGGCATCATCGGCAACGGCGCGGGCCTGGTCATGTCCACGCTCGACGTGGTCGCCTACGCGGGCGAGCGGCACGGCAACGTCAAGCCGGCGAACTTCCTCGACATCGGCGGTGGCGCCAGCGCCGCGGTGATGGCCAACGGCCTGGAGATCGTGCTCTCCGACCCGTCGGTGAAGAGCGTCTTCGTCAACGTCTTCGGCGGCATCACCGCCTGCGACGAGGTCGCCAACGGCATCGTGCAGGCGCTGGCCCTGCTGGAGCAGCGCGGCGAGAAGGTCACCAAGCCGCTCGTCGTCCGGCTCGACGGCAACAACGCGGAGGCCGGTCGGGCGATCCTCGACGCGGCCGACAACCCGCTGGTGCAGCGGGTCGACACCATGGACGGCGCGGCCGAGCGGGCCGCCGAGCTGGCAGCTGCGGGGGTCTGAGCATGGCTATCTGGCTGACCAAGGACTCGAAGGTCATCGTCCAGGGGATGACCGGTTCCGAGGGTTCCAAGCACACCCGGCGGATGCTCGCCGCGGGCACCAACGTGGTCGGTGGCGTCAACCCGCGCAAGGCGGGCCAGACGGTCGACTTCGACGGCACCGAGCTGCCGGTCTTCGCCTCCGTCGCGGACGCGATGAAGGAGACCGGGGCGGACGTCACGGTCATCTTCGTGCCGCCGCAGTTCACCAAGGGCGCCGTGGTCGAGGCGATCGACGCCGAGATCCCGCTGGCCGTGGTGATCACCGAGGGCGTGCCGGTGCACGACACCGCCGCCTTCTGGGCGTACAACGTCAGCAAGGGCGAGCGGACCCGGATCATCGGGCCGAACTGCCCCGGCATCGCCTCGCCGGGCGCCTCCAACGCCGGCATCATCCCGGCCGACATCACCGGCTCCGGCCGGATCGGCCTGGTCAGCAAGAGCGGCACGCTGACCTACCAGATGATGTACGAGCTGCGCGACATCGGCTTCTCGACCTGCGTCGGCATCGGCGGTGACCCGATCATCGGGACCACCCACATCGACGCCCTCGCCGCGTTCGAGGCCGACCCGGAGACCGACGCCATCGTGATGATCGGTGAGATCGGCGGCGACGCCGAGGAGCGGGCCGCCGAGTTCATCAAGGCCAACGTCACCAAGCCGGTGGTCGGCTACATCGCCGGCTTCACCGCGCCCCCCGGCAAGACCATGGGGCACGCCGGCGCGATCATCTCCGGCTCGGCGGGTACCGCCGAGGCGAAGCAGGCGGCCCTGGAGGCCGTCGGCGTCAAGGTCGGCAAGACGCCGACCGAGACCGCCAAGCTGATGCGGGAGATCATGTCCGGCCGCTGAGCGGCCGGAAGCGTGACTGTCGGCCGCTGAACGGCCGGAAGCGTGACTGCCGGCCGCTGAGCGGGCGGAAGCGTCACCGTCGGCCGCTGGGCGGGCGGGTGCGACATCGAGGGGGTCGACCGGGGACGGTCGGCCCCCTCAGTTGTTGTCCCAGAGCGGGTACGTCCCGCTGGCCTGCCAGATCGCGGTACCGATGATGTTGAGCACGCCGAAGGCGATCGCCAGGTAGCCGAGCACCGGGGACTGGCCGTACCGCTTCGCGTCGCGGATCGACAGGTAACCGAAGATGATGCCCAGGATGCCGCAGCAGACCAGACCCAGGATGATGCCGAGGATGCCCCAGAGCATGGTGCGGTCCTTACCGGCGGCTGGCGGTGGCGGGGGCGGCGGGTACGGAGCGTTCACGGCTTCCTCCCAGCGCATCGTGCCGCGACTGCAGTCGCGTCCTGGGCCGAGGCTAGACCGGATCGGGGCCCGGAAACCGGTGGATCACGGAACTCGCCGGGATCAGGTGGGGCCGCCGGGCAGCCGCCGGCCGCGCGGCGTGCCAGAGTAGAGCCGATGTCCTCGGTCACCCCTGATCAGCCCCGCCGTCCCGCCGCCGGCGTCCGCGCCGACGCCCGCCGGGACGATGCCCGTCCGGCCGACGCCTCCCGGGAGGACGTCCGGCGGCCGGAGCCCCGTCGCGAGGACGCCCGCCGCGAGGACGCCCGGCCGAAGGGCCGGCCGGCACCGGGTGCCCGCGTGCCCGCGCCCCGCCGTTCGGAACCGACCCGGGGGCGGGCGCCGCTCGTCGTCGCCGCCGGGGTGGCCGCGGGCTGGGCGGCGCTCACCTCGTACCTGCCGGTCGCCCTGGTGCTGGGGCTGTCCCAGTTCAGCGAGGGCGCCGGCTCCCTCGCCGGTGCGCTGCGCGCCGGGCTGGCCGGCTGGCTGCTCGGCCACGGCGTGCCGTTGCAGACCGCCGCCGGCCCGCTCGGCCTCGTCCCGCTGCTCCTCTCCGCGCTGGTGCTCTGGCGGCTCACCCGAGCCGGCGTGCACACCAGCCGGGCCATGGGCGCCCGCGGCGGGCGCTCCCCCCGGCAGGCACTCACCGCCGCGGGCGCGGTCGGCCTCGGGTACGGGCTGCTCGGCACCCTCGCCGCGCTGCTGGTGAGCACCGGCGACCTGCGGGTCTCCCCGGTCCGCGCCGGAGTCACCCTCGCCATCTTCGGCGCGTTCGGCGCGCTGGTCGGGGCGCTGCGCACCACCGGAGTGGCCGGCGCGCTCGCCGACCGCGCGCCGGCGGTGCTCCGCGACGGGGTGCGCACCGGCCTGGTCGCCGGGCTGCTGCTGCTCGGGGCGGGGGCCGGCGCGGCCGGGCTGGCGGTGGCCACCGGCGGGGGCGACGCCGCCGACATGATCGGTGCGTACCGGACCGGAGTGGCCGGACAGGCCGGCATCACCCTGGTCAGCTTCGCGTACGCGCCGAACGCCACGGTCTGGTCGACCGCCTACCTGCTCGGGCCCGGCTTCGCCGTCGGCACCGGCACGGCGGTACGCACCAGCGAGGTCTCCGTGGGCGCGCTGCCGGCCGTACCCCTGCTCGCCGGCGTGCCCAGCGGCCCGGTCGACGGATTCGGCGCGGCGCTGCTCGCGGTGCCGGTGCTGGCCGGGATGGCCGCCGGCTGGCTGCTCGCCCGGCGACTGCTGCGCGACACCGAGGAGCGCGCGACGCCGGACCGGGTCGCGCTGCTCGGCTCGGCGGCGCTCGCCGGCCCGGTGGTCGGCGTGCTCGCCGGGCTGGCCGCCGCGGCCTCCGGCGGGCCGCTGGGTGGCGGCCGGCTGGCCGAGATCGGCCCGGTGCCCTGGCAGGTGGCGGCCGTCTCCACCGCGGTGGTCACCATCGGCGCGCTGCTGGGCGCCGCCGCCGCCAAGGTGCTCGCCCGCACCGGCTCCCGCGCCTGACCCGACGCCTGGTCGGCCGAGCCGGCGCCCCCTCGCCCGAACCCGGCGCCTGACCCGACCCCGCGCCCGACCGCCGCCGCCTGAGCGCTCGGCCGTCCGAAGACCTCGGCACCTGACCCGCCGTCCCCTGACTGCGGCGCGAACCGGAGAAGCGTCCGGCCCGGAACGACGGAAGGGGCGCCCCGGAGATCCGGGACGCCCCTTCCGTCGAGTGGACTCAGGAGTTCGGCATGGCGATGCCGGCGATGAGAAACACGATCTGCAGGATGCCCAGCGCCAGGCCGATCCCTCCGCAGATCAGACCCGCGAGGGCCTGGCCGCCGTTGCTCGCCAGCCCCTGGCCGGCCTTCTGCCGCCCCAGCCACCCGGTGATCAGGGCCGCGATCCCCAGCGGGATGCCGAGGTAGCAGCAGACCATCGGAATCGAGACGATGCCCAGGATCATCGACACCAGGCCGAGGGTGTTCTGCTGGCCCTGCGGCTGCGGGTAGCCCGCGTGCGGGTAGGCCGGCATGCCGTACGGCTGCTGGCCGTACGGATCCTGGTACGGCTGCTGCCCGTACGGCTGACCCGGCGCCCCGTAGGGCTGGCCCGAGGTGGGCTGGCCGTAGGGGTCACCGGAGACCGGCTGCCCGTACGGCTGGCCCGAGGTGGGCTGCTGGCCGTACGGGGCCTGCGGCGGCGGGGCGTACGGGTCGTGCGGCTGCTGCCCGTACGGCGCCTGCGGAGGCTGGGCGTACGGGTCCTGCGGCTGCCCGTACGGCTGCCCGGAGGCGGGCTGGCCGTACGGGTCGTGTGGCGGCTGCTGGCCGTACGGGTCCTGACCGGGGTGTCCGGGCTGCATGGCGGGTGCTCCTCAGTCGGGGGTCGTCAGTAGCTGCTGCTGCTGGTGTCGGAACCCATGACTCCGGCCAGGCCGCCGGCGAGGCAGCACAGCAGAACGATCACGAGCCAGACGGCGCCGATGATGATCGCCCACTTCGACCACTTCTTCGACTCGTTCGCCGCGGCCTGCGCGCCCGCGTAGTCGCCCTGCTGGAGCAGCGGGTTGACCTTGGAGGCGTTGATGATCGCCGGGATGGCCAGCGGCCAGAAGAAGAAGATGGCGACGATGGACATCGTCATGTTGTTGTTGATCGGCTGCTGCTGCGCAGGGTTGGGGTAACCGGGCTGCATGGTGCTCCTCGCTCCGTCGGCACTGTCCGTGCCTGATCATTGGTGAAGGGTGCGGCGGCGAGCATGAGGCCGGCCACCGAGCGACCGGCAGCGTATCGCGTGCGTGCCACCCGCGTGATCACCCGAATCGCCGCTGCCCGACCGCTGGGAGTCCTGACCTGCCCGATAGGGTGGCCGCGTGACCGAGCCCGCGTCCGTCGCCCGCCTCGTCGTCCTCGTCTCCGGTTCCGGCAGCAACCTCCAGGCGCTGCTCGACGCCGCCGCCGACCCCGCGTACGGGGCCCGGGTGGTGGCCGTCGGCGCGGACCGCGACGGGATCGCCGGCCTGGACCGGGCCGCCGCCGCCGGGGTGCCGACCTTCGTCGACCGCGTCAAGGACCACCCGACCCGGGAGGACTGGGACGCCGCGCTCACCGCGCACGTCGCCGAGCACCGGCCCGACCTGGTGATCTCGGCGGGCTTCCTGAAGCTGGTCGGGCCGCACTTCCTGGCCGCCTTCGGCGACCGCTACCTGAACACGCACAACACCCTGCTGCCGGCGTTCCCCGGCATCCACGGCCCCCGTGACGCGCTGGCCTACGGCGTCAAGGTCACCGGGGCCACCCTCTTCTTCGTCGATGCCGGGATGGACACCGGCCCGATCGTCGCGCAGGTCGCCGTGCCGGTGCACGACGACGACGACGAGGAGACGCTCACCGAGCGCATCAAGGAAGCCGAGCGGCGTCAGCTCGTCGAGCAGGTCGGGCGGCTGGTCCGTGAAGGTTGGACGATCACCGGAAGAAAGGTCACGGTTCCGTGAGTTCCACTGAGGACGGGCGTCGCCCGATCAGGCGGGCACTGGTCAGCGTCTACGACAAGAGCGGCCTGGTCGAGCTGGCCCGGGCCCTGCACGGCGCCGGGGTGGAGATCGTCTCGACCGGCAGCACCGCGTCGACGATCTCAGGCGCGGGTGTGCCGGTGACCCCGGTCGAGCAGGTGACCGGCTTCCCGGAGATCCTCGACGGCCGGGTGAAGACCCTGCACCCGAAGATCCACGGCGGTCTCCTCGCCGACCTGCGCAAGGACTCGCACGCCGCCCAGCTCGACGAGCACGGCATCGCCGGGATCGACCTGCTGGTCTCCAACCTCTATCCGTTCCAGGCCACGGTCGCCTCGGGCGCGAGCCAGGACGAGTGCGTGGAGCAGATCGACATCGGCGGGCCGGCGATGGTCCGGGCCGCGGCCAAGAACCACGCCTCGGTCGCGGTGGTGACCGACCCGGCGGCGTACCCGTCCCTGGTGGCCGCCCTCGCCGAGGGCGGCTTCACGCTCGCCCAGCGCCGGGCGCTCGCCGCCCGCGCCTTCGCCGACATCGCCGAGTACGACGTCGCCGTCGCCGAGTGGTTCGCCGGCACCCTGGCCCCGGCCGCCGACGGGTGGCCGCAGTTCGCCGGGCTGAGCCTGCGCCGTCAGGCGGTGCTCCGCTACGGGGAGAACCCGCACCAGGCGGCGGCCGTCTACGCCGACCCGTCCAGCCCGGCCGGTCTGGCGCAGGCCGAGCAGCTGCACGGCAAGGAGATGTCCTACAACAACTACCTCGACGCGGACGCGGCCTGGCGGGCCGCGAACGACTTCGCCGACCAGCCGGCGGTGGCGATCATCAAGCACGCCAACCCGTGCGGCATCGCGGTCGGGGCGGACGTGGCCGAGGCGCACCGCAAGGCGCACGCCTGCGACCCGGTCTCCGCGTTCGGCGGGGTGATCGCGGTGAACCGGCCGGTCAGCGTCGAGCTGGCCCGGCAGGTCGCGGAGATCTTCACCGAGGTGCTGGTCGCGCCGGAGTTCGAGGAAGGCGCCCGGGAGATCCTCCAGGCCAAGAAGAACATCCGGCTGCTGCGGGCCCCGGAGTTCCGGCCGCTGCCCGCGGAGTGGCGGCAGGTCACCGGTGGCGTGCTGGTGCAGCAGCGCGACCGGATCGACGCCGAGGGCGACGATCCGGCCACCTGGCGCCTGGCGACCGGCGAGGCGGCCGACGAGGCGACCCTGCGGGACCTCGTCCTGGCCTGGCGGGCGGTCCGCGCGGTGAAGAGCAACGCGATCCTGCTGGCCAAGGACGGTGCCTCCGTCGGCGTCGGCATGGGCCAGGTCAACCGGGTGGACTCGGCGCGGCTGGCGGTCAGCCGGGCCGGCGCGGACCGGGCGCGCGGCTCGGTGGCGGCCTCGGACGCGTTCTTCCCGTTCGCCGACGGCCCGCAGATCCTCATCGAGGCGGGCGTGCGGGCGATCGTGCAGCCCGGTGGTTCCATCCGCGACGAGGAGACCATCGCCGCCTGCAAGGAGGCCGGCGTCACGATGTACCTGACCGGCACCCGCCACTTCTTCCACTGACCGCGCCGGCCGAGGGGGCGGCCTGCCCGCTCCCTCGGCCGCACAGCCGGCCCTGCGAAATCGGCTTCAACAACGGTCCCGCCCCCGTACGGGTCCGTACGGGGGCGGGACCGGGCAGGGTCAGGCCGCCGCGGGGCGGACCTCGGCGAAGTGGCAGGCCGAGGGGTGCGGGTCGGCGGCGCGTGCGATGGTCAGCGGCTCCTCGCGGGCGCAGACCTCCTGCGCCTTCCAGCAACGGGTGCGGAAGCGGCAGCCGGACGGCGGGTCGGCCGGGCTCGGCACGTCGCCGGTGAGCCGGATGATGGTCCGGTCGTTACGGACCTCCGGGTCCGGCACCGGCACCGCCGAGAGCAGCGCCTGGGTGTACGGGTGGGTCGCGCGCTCGTAGATCTCGTCCTCGGTGCCGACCTCGACGATCTTGCCGAGGTACATCACCGCGACCCGGTCCGAGATGTGCCGGACCACCGACAGGTCGTGCGCGATGAAGATGTACGAGAGCCCGAACTCGTCCTGGAGCTGCTCCAGCAGGTTGATCACCTGCGCCTGGATCGAGACGTCCAGCGCGGAGACCGGCTCGTCGCAGACGATCACCTCGGGGCGCAGGGCGAGCGCCCGGGCGATGCCGATGCGCTGCCGCTGGCCACCGGAGAACTGGTGCGGGTAGCGGTTGACGTGCTCCGGGTTGAGCCCGACCACGTCCAGCAGCTCCTGCACCCGCCGCTGCTTGCTGCCCTTCGGGGCCGCCTCCGGGTGGATGTCGAACGGCTCGCCGATGATGTCGCCGACCGTCATCCGCGGGTTGAGCGAGGTGTACGGGTCCTGCATCACCATCTGCATGTTGCGCCGCAGCCGGCGCAGCTCGCCCCCGGACGCCGAGAAGAGGTCCTTCCCCTCCAGGGTGGCCCGGCCGGAGGTCGGCGTCTCCAGCCGCATCAGCAGCCGGGCCAGCGTCGACTTGCCGCAGCCGGACTCGCCCACGATGCCCAGGGTCTCGCCCCGGCGCAGCTCGAAGCTCACCCCGTCGACGGCCCGGACCGCGCCGGTCTGCTTCTGGAACAGCACGCCCTGGCTGATCGGGAAGTGCTTGACCAGGTTGTCGACGGAGAGGATGGTCTCGCCCCGGAGCTTGGCGGGGCTAGCGGGCGCTGTCATCTCGGACCTCCTGCGCGAAGTGGCACGCGCTGGTCCGGCCGTCGCCGAGAACCAGGTCGTGCGGCACCTCGTCCACGCAGACCTGCTGCGCGTACGGGCACCGGGGGTGGAACGGGCAGCCGGAGGGGATCCGCATCAGGTTCGGCGGCAGCCCCTTGATCGTCGACAGCTCCTGGCCCCGCACGTCCATGCGCGGGATCGACTCCAGCAGCCCCTTCGTGTACGGGTGGGCGGGCGTGCGGTACAGCGAGCGCACGTCGGCGTGCTCGACGATCCGGCCGGCGTACATGACCGCGATCCGGTCCGCGACGCCGGCGACCACGCCGAGGTCGTGGGTGATCAGGATCATTGCCATGTCGAGGTCTCGCCGCAGGTCGGCCAGCAGGTCCATGATCTGGGCCTGCACGGTCACGTCCAGCGCGGTGGTGGGCTCGTCGGCGATCAGCACCTTCGGGTTCATGGCCAGCGCCATCGCGATCATGACGCGCTGCCGCATGCCGCCGGAGAACTGGTGCGGGTAGTCGCCGAGGCGCTTCGCCGCGGCCGGGATGCGGACCAGGTCCATCAGCTCGACGGCGCGCCGGCGGGCGTCCGCCTTGGACATCCCCTCGCGCTGGCGCAGCGTCTCGCCGATCTGCCAGCCGACCGGGAAGACCGGATTCAGCGCGGAGAGGGCGTCCTGGAAGATCATCGCGATCTCCTTGCCCCGCACCTGGCGGCGCTGCTCCTCCGGCTGCTTCAGCAGGTCCCGGCCCTGGTAGAGGATCTGACCGGAACGGATCACCGCCGGCGGCGTGTCGAGGATGCCCATGATCGCCTGGGCGGTGACCGACTTGCCGGAGCCGGACTCGCCGAGCACCGCGAGGGTCTCGCCGGCGTCCAGGTGGTACGAGACCCCGTTGATCACCTTGGCGACGCCCTCGTTGGTACGGAACTCGACGTGCAGGTCCCGGATGTCGAGCAGGTGGCCACCCTCGGGCGTGGGGGAGGCGGGCATCGGACGGACAGCGGACTGGGTCATCGGGTCACCGGAGCTTCGGGTCGAAGGCGTCGCGGATGGCGTCGCCCAGCATGATGAAGGCGAGGACGGTCAGCGCGAGGAAGGCGGACGGTACGACCAGCGGCGTCGCCGACTCGCGCATGTGCACCCGGCCGGCGTCGATGTCGATGCCCCAGGAGATGGTCGGGGCCTTGAGACCGATGCCGAGGAAGCTCAGCGTCGCCTCGGCGGCGATGAACGAGCCGAGCGCGATGGTGAGCACCACGATCGCCGGGGCGAGCGCGTTCGGCAGGATGTGCCGCCACATGATCCGGCCGTTGCCGGCGCCGAGCATCCGGGCCGCCGCCACGTAGTCCTGCTCCTTGGCGGTGATCACCGAGGAGCGGACCACCCGGGCGGCGGTGGTCCAGCCGAGCACCGCCAGCACGAAGATCACCGCGAACAGCCGGACGTTGTCGCTGCTGGTGCTGACCCGCTTGAGCAGCACGATGGCGGCGAGCAGCAGCGGGATGCCGAGCACGATGTCGATCACGCGGGAGAGCACCGCGTCGACCCAGCGGCCGAAGTAGCCGGCCAGCATTCCGACCACCAGCGCGACGATGCCGGTGAGCAGCGCGGAGAGCGCGCCGACCAGCAGCGAGGCGCGGGCGCCGTAGACCGCCCGGGCGTACGTGTCGCAGCCCTGGAAGTCGTACCCGAAGACGGCCCCGCCGGACGCCGGGTCGTGCTGCCGGGAGAGCAGGCAGTCGCGCGGGTCGTTGGCGGTGAAGAGCGAGGGTACGGCCGCCATCGCGGCGACCACCACGACCAGCGTGAGGCTGATCCAGAAGATCGGGTTGCGGCGCAGGTCGCGCCAGGCGTCGCCGGCCAGGCTGCGGGCCTTCTGCGGCGCGCCGATTCGTTCGCTGCGCTCACTCATAGCGGATCCTCGGGTCGAGTACGGCGTACAGGACGTCCACCACCAGGTTGGAGAGGAGGTAGACCACGACGAGCACGCTGACGATGCCGACCACCAGCGGGCCGTCCTCGGTGCGGATGCCCCGGAAGAGGTTGAAGCCGACGCCGGGGATGTTGAACACGCCCTCGGTGATGATCGCGCCGCTCATCAGGTTGCCCAGCTCGACGCC
Source organism: Micromonospora sp. URMC 105 (assembly GCF_051386295.1). Classification (NCBI taxonomy): domain Bacteria; kingdom Bacillati; phylum Actinomycetota; class Actinomycetes; order Micromonosporales; family Micromonosporaceae; genus Micromonospora; species Micromonospora sp. URMC 105. The sequence continues at coordinate 23,254 of NZ_JBPQTL010000039.1, forward strand.
GAGGAAGGTGACCACCGGGATGAGCGAGTTGCGCAGCACGTGCACGCTGACGATCCGCCGCTTGACCAGGCCCTTGGAGCGGGCCGTCCGGACGTAGTCGGCGCGCAGGTTCTCCGCGACCGAGGTGCGGGTCAGCCGCAGCGCGGTGGCCAGCGAGAGCGAGCCGAGCACGATGCCGGGGAGCAGCAGCGCGTACAGGTCGGGCTCGGCGCCGGCGGTGGGCGGGAAGAGCTGCCACTTGACGCCGAGGAAGTACTGCGCCAGCGGGGCCAGCACGATCGTCGGGATGCCGAGCACCAGCAGGGTCAGCACCAGGGTGGAGTTGTCGAAGATGCTGGCCCGGCGGATGCCGGCGAGCACCCCCGCGGTGACGCCGAACAGGATCGTCACGGCCATCGCGATGAGCGCCAGCTTGACGGTCACCGGCCAGGCGGCGGCGAGGATGTCGCTGATCTGCCGGCCGGTCAGCGACTGCCCCAGGTCACCCCGGAGCAGGTTGGAGATGTAGTCGAAGTAGCGGTAGAAGAAGCCGCCGACCCCGGTCTGGTCGAGGTGGAACTTCTGCGTCAGGTATGCCCGCTGGGCGGCGGTGACCGGACGCTCGCCCGCGAGCGCCTGGATCGGGTCGCCCTGACCGGCGAACATCAGTGCGTAGACGATCAGCGTGGTCCCGAAGAAGGCCAGGACCATCTGGAGCAGTCGCCGCAGAATGAAGCGGAACATACGTGGAATCTCTCTGACAAGGGGCGAAGGGCGCGGGTGGGCCGGGCCACCGCACGGTGACCCGACCCGTCGAGCGCTGTTACTTGACGGCCTCGAGCTTCAGCAGGTCGACCCGGTCGAAGAGATCCATCTCCACGTTCTTGACCTTGGTCGAGTGGCCGAAGTTGTTCTGGCCGTACCGGAGTGGGATCACCGGCAGGTCCTCGGCCAGGAGGTCCTCCGCGGCCTGGTACTTCTTGATCGCCTCGTCCTCGCTCGGCGCCTTGGCGCCCTCGGCCAGCAGCTTGTCGAACTCCGGGTTGCTGTAGCCGTAGTAGTTCGAGGAACCCTTGCTGCTGTACAGCGGGCCCAGGTAGTTCTCCATGGACGGGTAGTCCATGACCCAGCCCATCCGGAACAGGCCGACCGGCTGCTTGGCCTTGAGCTTGGTCAGCAGGTCCGCGAACTTGGGCTCGGCGGTGCCGACGCACTCCACGCCGAGGTTGGCCTTGAGCTGGTTGCAGGTCGCGTCGACCCAGTCCTTGTGGCCGCCGTCGCCGTTGTACGACAGCTCGATCGTGGACGGGCCACCCGCGGCCTGGTACATCGCCTTGGCCTTGGCCGCGTCGAACTCGCCCGCCGCGCCGATGGTGTTCTCCCGGTAACCCGCCACGACGGGCGAGACGAAGGAACGGGCCGGCTGCTGCGAGTCCTTGAAGATCGACTTGGTGATCTCGTCCCGGTCGATCGCCATCGAGATCGCCTTGCGGACCTCGGGGCTGCTGAATTCCTTCTGGAACGTCGGGAAGGCCAGCACCTGCAGCGACGACGCCGGGCTCTGCTGGAACCGGTCACCGAGGTCGGTGGCGGCCGTCGACAGGTTCTCCGTCGGGATGGTCTTGATGACGTCCAGGTTGTCCGAGAGCACGTCCGCGTACGCCGCGGTCGGCTGCTGGTAGATCCGGAACTCGACGCCGGCCACCTTCGGCTTCTCGCCGGGGAAGGCGTCGTACTTCTCGACCTCGACCTTGGCGTCGTGCTGCCAGGTGCCCTTGATCTTGAACGGGCCCTGCCCGATCGGCGCCTGCTCGTAGCCCTCGGCCAGCACGCCCGGGGCGGAGAAGGCCGCCTTCGGCAGCGGGTAGAAGGCCGTGTAGCCGAGCATCGTCTTGAACTCGCTGTACGGCTCGGTCAGCGTCACGGTGAAGGTCAGGTCGTCGACCTTCTTCAGCCCGGAGAGCGTCTTCGCCGCCGGCTTCTCGCCCTGGAGGTCCTCGTAGCCGGCCACCTTCTCGAAGAAGTAGCTGGAGTTCTGGCCGTTGGGGGCGTACGCGCCGTAGTTCCAGGCGTCGAGGTAGTTGTCGGCCGTGACCTTCTCACCGTTGTGGAAGGTGTAGCCGTCCTTCAGCTTGACCGTCCAGACCTTGTTGTCCGACGACGTCACCGACTCGGCCGCCACCTCGTACGGCTTGTTGGCCTCGTCGTAGTCGACCAGCGGGCTGAACAGGGCGGCGAGCACCTGGGAACCACTGGTTTCGTTGGTGTTGGTGGGCACCAGGTGCTGCGGCTCGGCGATCTCGATCCGCACGGCCGCGTTGGGGTCGCTCTGCCCTGATCCGCTGTCGCCGCCCGAGCCGCAGGCCACCAGGCCAAGCGTCACCGCGAGCGGGAGAGCGGTCCAGGCGGCAAGCCTACGAACTCGCATTGAGTCTCCTCGTCTCCTCACGCTGCGCAGTCAGGCCCGGTGCTGGGTGACGCTGCGCAACGATGGGCAACGGTAGGTCGACCCCGGCCGCTTCGGCAACGAGAGCGTTGCGAACCAGTAACGGATAGTCCGCCATCATCTTGTCTGCTCCCGGCCCCTCTGTTAGGGCGGGTGGAGAATCTGCTGCTCAATGTCGCTTTCAAGGAGCGGCTTCCCGGGCCTGCCGACGACTCCGGACCGGCCTGCGCGGTTGTCTTCCCGCTGTCCGCTCCGTGCCGACTGATGATCCGGTGTCCGCCCCGGTCTGTGGCCGGATCCACATACCGTGACTCTGAGTGATGAAGCACACCTAACGGAAGGTCACGGTTTGCCGTCGTCCCAACCGTCGCCGGTCGCCATGAGACGATCTGGACGTGACGGCGACGATCCTGGACGGCAAGGCGACCGCGGCGGAAATCAAGGACGAACTGCGGACGCGGGTCAAGGCCCTGGCCGAGCGGGGCATCACCCCCGGTCTCGGCACCGTCCTGGTCGGGGCCGACCCCGGCTCCCAGGCGTACGTCAACGGCAAGCACCGCGACTGCGCCGAGGTCGGGATCGCCTCCATCCGCCGCGAGCTGCCCGCCGACGCCACCCAGGAGCAGGTCGACGCGGTCCTGACCGAGCTGAACGCCGACCCGGCCTGTCACGGCTACATCGTCCAGCTGCCGCTGCCGGCCCACCTGGACACCCAGCGTGCGCTGGAGATGATCGACCCGGACAAGGACGCCGACGGCCTGCACCCGGTCAACCTGGGCCGGCTGGTGCTCGGCTACGACGGCCCGCTGCCCTGCACCCCGCGCGGGATCGTCGAGCTGCTCCGCCGGTACGACGTGCCGCTGCGCGGCGCGACCGTGGCCGTCGTGGGCCGGGGCAACACCGTCGGCCGCCCGCTGGGCCTGCTGCTCACCCGGCGCAGCGAGAACGCCACCGTGACGCTCTGCCACACCGGCACCCTGGACCTCGCCTCGCACACCCGCGCCGCCGACATCGTGATCGTCGCGGCGGGCGTACCCGGGCTGCTCACCGCCGACATGATCACTCCCGGCGCGACCGTGGTGGACGTCGGCATCACCCGGGTGATCGGCGCGGACGGCAAGGGCCGCTACACCGGGGACGTGGACCCGGAGGTGGCCGAGGCGGCCGGCAAGGTGGTCCCGATGCCCGGCGGCGTCGGCCCGATGACCCGGGCCATGCTCCTGACGAACGTGGTCGAACGGGCGGAGCGGGGCTGAGCGCGCCCATCGGTGTCATAACCGTCCGCCCCTGGCCGGTCGAGTGCCAGGATGGCTGATACGGTCCGGAAAACCGACTGGTATCAGGGAGTGGGACGACCATGGGTAAGAAGGTCACTGTCGTCGGGGCCGGCTTCTACGGCTCCACCACCGCACAGCGCCTGGCCGAGTACGACGTCTTCGACACCGTCGTGATCACCGACATCGTGGAGGGCAAGCCGGCGGGTCTCGCGCTCGACCTCAACCAGTCCCGCGCGGTCGAGGGCTTCGAGACCAAGGTCGTCGGCGTCACCACCGGCCCGGCCGGCGAGGGCTACGAGGCCATCGAGGGCTCCGACGTCGTCGTCATCACCGCCGGCCTGCCGCGCAAGCCGGGCATGAGCCGGATGGACCTGCTGGAGACGAACGCCAAGATCGTCCGCCAGGTCTCCGAGAACGTCGCCAAGTACGCCCCGAACGCCGTCGTCATCGTCGTCTCCAACCCGCTCGACGAGATGACCGCGCTGGCCCAGCTCGCCACCCAGTTCCCGAAGAACCGGGTGCTCGGCCAGGCCGGCATGCTCGACACCGCCCGGTTCACCAACTTCGTGGCCGAGGCGCTCGGCGTACCGGTGAAGTCGGTGAAGACGCTGACCCTCGGCTCGCACGGCGACACCATGGTGCCGGTGCCGTCGAAGAGCACGGTGAACGGCAAGCCGCTGCGCGAGGCCATGCCGGCCGAGCAGATCGAGGAGCTGGTCGTCAAGACCCGCAACGGTGGCGCCGAGGTCGTGGCGCTGCTGAAGACCGGCTCGGCGTACTACGCCCCGTCGGCCGCCGCCGCCCGGATGGCCAAGGCCGTCGCGGAGGACTCCGGCGAGGTCATGCCGGTCTGCGCCTGGGTCGACGGCGAGTACGGCATCTCCGGCGTCTACCTGGGCGTCGAGGCCGAGATCGGCGCCGAGGGCGTCCGCCGCGTCGTCGAGACCGACCTGGACGCCGACGAGCTGGCCAGCCTGAAGGAGGCCGCCGAGGCCGTCCGCGCCAAGCAGGCCGACGTCGCCAACATGTGATCCACCAGCACCACCCGAAGGGTGGTGCGGGAGGTGCGGGCGGTGTCCGGGTCCTCCTCGTGGGCGTACGCCAGCTCGGGGTCGACGAGTTGCACGGTGTGCACCAGGAGGTCGCCGGTGAGCAGGAGCCGCTCGTCGCCGGCGTCGATGAGCACCGACTGGTGGCCGGGAGTGTGCCCGGGCGTGCTCAGCAGGCGTACCCCCGGGGTGAGCGGGGTGTCGCCGTCGACCACCCGGAGCTGGCCGGCGGCGCGCAAGGGGGCGACCAGGTCGGCCGGCAGCCCCGGGTTGATCGTCTCCATCGCGTCCAGCTCGGCCCGCTGCACCACGTAGTCGGCGTTCGGGAAGTACGGGCGGCCGGGCGCGCCGGTGACCGCCCACCCGATGTGGTCGCTGTGCAGGTGGGTGAGGATCACGGTGCCGACGTCGGCGGGCTCGATGCCGGCCGCGGCCAACTCGGCGGGGAGCCGCCCCGGCACCGGCGCCCAGCTCGCGGCCGGGGCGTCGGCCGGCCCGATGCCGGCGTCGACCAGCGTGACCGGTCCGTCGCCGTCGCGGAGCGCGAAACTGCGGAACGGCAGCCACCAGCGGCCGTCGGCGGTGACCGAGGTGGGGTCGCGCCGGTCCGCCTCGCGCCAGTGCGCCGCCGTGGCGTCGGGGAAGGCCTCGGTACGGGGTTGGAAGAACGGCCCCTCGCCGTCGGTGAGCGCGGTGACCGTGATAGACCCGAGGGTACGGCTCAGTGGCATCGGGACATGGTGCCAGTGATCTTCCCTGCCGGGCACCCGGTTATCCGGCCGACCGAGGCCGGATGGGGGGCGCCGGTCAGTTTCCAGTACGCTCGTACTGCTTGAGCACGTGTCCCCCGAGAGGAGCGCCGGTCGATGGCGAAGATCAAGGTAAACAACCCGGTCGTGGAGCTCGACGGCGACGAGATGACCCGGATCATCTGGAAGCAGATCCGTGAGCAGCTGATCCTGCCCTACCTCGACGTCGACCTGCACTACTACGACCTCTCGATCCAGCACCGCGACGAGACCGACGACCAGGTGACCGTCGACGCCGCCAACGCCATCAAGGAGCACGGCGTCGGCGTCAAGTGCGCGACCATCACCCCGGACGAGGCCCGGGTCGAGGAGTTCGGCCTGAAGAAGATGTGGCGGTCGCCGAACGGCACCATCCGCAACATCCTCGGCGGCGTCGTCTTCCGCGAGCCGATCATCATGTCCAACGTGCCGCGGCTCGTCCCCGGCTGGACCAAGCCGATCATCATCGGCCGGCACGCCCACGGTGACCAGTACAAGGCCACCGACTTCGTCGTCCCCGGCCCGGGCACGGTGACCATCACCTACACCCCGGCCGACGGCGGCGCCCCGATGGAGATGGAGGTCGCCAACTTCCCCGGCGGCGGCATCGCCATGGGCATGTACAACTTCGACGAGTCGATCCGGGACTTCGCCCGGGCCTCGTTCCGGTACGGCCTGGACCGCAACTACCCGGTCTACCTGTCCACCAAGAACACCATCCTCAAGGCGTACGACGGCCGGTTCAAGGACATCTTCGCCGAGGTGTTCGAGACCGAGTTCAAGGCCGAGTTCGACGCCGCCGGCATCACCTACGAGCACCGGCTGATCGACGACATGGTCGCCGCCGCGCTCAAGTGGGAGGGCGGCTACGTCTGGGCCTGCAAGAACTACGACGGTGACGTGCAGTCCGACACCGTCGCGCAGGGCTTCGGCTCGCTCGGCCTGATGACCTCGGTCCTGCTCTCCCCGGACGGCCGCACCGTCGAGGCCGAGGCCGCGCACGGCACGGTCACCCGGCACTACCGGCAGTGGCAGAAGGGCGAGAAGACCTCGACCAACCCGATCGCCTCCATCTACGCCTGGACCCGGGGCCTGGCCCACCGGGGCAAGCTCGACGGCACCCCGGCGGTCACCGAGTTCGCCAACACCCTGGAGCAGGTCATCGTGGACACCGTCGAGGGTGGCCAGATGACCAAGGACCTCGCGCTGCTCATCTCGCGGGACGCCCCGTGGCTGACCACCGACGAGTTCATGGCCGCCCTGGACGAGAACCTGGCGCGCCGGCTCGGCGCCTGATCGGCGTACCGGTCCACCGATCGAGCCCGCCGGCGTTCCGCCGGCGGGCTCCGTCGTACCCGGGGCCGGGGTTGGTCGTCGCACCCGGTCTGCGGCGGGTCGGGGTGTCCGCGCGAGGGGATCGCCCGACACGCCGCAAACGGTGGTGGGAGCCCGCCGGGGCCGGCCGCCGGCGGCGTCACCGGGGTGGGCGTGGGTCGTTGAAGTGGGTGGACGTGATGCCAGTCGCGTCTGAGGAAGGTTGACCGCGGTCGCCTCGCGGCACGAGTGCCGACCAGCCAGCCTTCCCGGCTGTCGCGCACAGCCAGCCGTCCCTTCCCTGCGGGGGGCCCTGTCCCGGGCCCCCCGCGCCCTGTTCCGGGCCGGGGCCAGTCCGACCTGGTCGGCCGCAAAGGTGGGCTGGTCGGCTCCGGCGGCCCGCCGCGGTGCGACAGCAGGGGACGAAGCCGACCCGGTGACCATCGGCGCTACACCTTCCGCTGCGGCCGCGGATCGGTGCCGAACATGCGGGCGGCGATCTCTCCGGCGGCGAAGCCGCCGATGCCGGCGCCCGCAACGGCCTCCGTGAGAGTGGCACCCTGCAGGTGGATCACCGCGCCGAACGCGGTGACGGCGAAGGCCACGACGATCGTCGGCAGCGGACCGGCGTCGGCGACGATGCGCCGCGCCACCTGACCGCCGATGAGCGCGAGACCGCCCGCACCGATCAGCGATTCCTGCAGGGTGTGACCGGTCAGCAGGAGCCCGGCAGCACCGCCGAGCACCAGAACGACCGCGGCAACCCCGGTCCAGGTGCCGCCGCTGCGCTGGACCGGCGTGTGCCGGCTCGACACCGAGTCGTAAGGCGACAGGTCTTCTGTGCCGGCCGGTGGTTCGGCCATACTCGCCATGTGAGTCCCCTCGGGATTCCAGGAGGGGCGTCTACCTCCATCGTGAGCGCGAAGCGGTAGACGCCCCTGAACCTTGCCGACGTGGTTGCGCCGGCCTGGAAATGGCACCACGTCCGAATGGATCTCCAGAAGACGTGAAAGTGTGCGGGTGCCGAACTTCCCGACGCCCGGCCGGACTGATCGGAAGTTCCCTGCGGTGCGACGAGCGGGAAATTCGCCCGGGTCTCCTCGCTGACCTGTCAGGACACTCGTTGTCAGCGGTGCCGTCACATGATCTTGATGGCCGAACTTTTCATGCCCGGGAAATGCTCGGAGAGGTTCAATTCCCTCCGCCGGGAAGTGGCTCCTGTCGTCCGGCCGACCAGCCCCCCGTCGGCTCGGACTTCCCCAGTGGATAGACGTTGCCCGTTTTGTGGCAATCGGCGCGCCCAAACACTTCCTTGTGGCCGGAAGTTGACTCCCTCCACCCGGATCACCCTGAAAAGATTCGATCCGTGAACACCCTGAGGCAGCCCGCGAATCCCTTGAGTAAGGCGCTGCGCGAGCTCATGGAGAGCCGGCATGGCAAGGGGTACGGCTCGATGCGGCGTCTGGCGGACAAGGTCCAGGAAGCTACCAAGTGCCCAGATCCCTACAAGACGATCAGTCGTCAGCTCGACGGCAGGCCCAGATGGCAACTCGTGGAATGGGTGCTCGACCACTGCGCCCCGGACGACGCCGAAGAGGGCTGGCGCGCGCACCAGGCCGAACGCCTTGCCGGCTTCTACTACTCGGTGCACCGGGAGAGACCGCCTCGCTATCCCGGCAGGCTGATCGTCGACGGGGTGACCGTGGAAGAGGCGATCTCCTCACCGGAAGAGGCTCGTGACCCCACCACTCGCGTCCTGCTGCTGCAGGAGGAGATCGCGCGGCTCCAGGAGAGTTTCGAACGCGGTGAGGAGCTCTCCGCCCGGCTTCGTGATCAAGCTGCCGGCCTTCAGGGCCAACTCCACTCGCTCCAGAAGGACTACGCCACCCTCGAGTCGGCGCACCACCTCATCCGTCAGACGAAGCAGGAACTCGACGGGTTGGTCGCCACGCTTCAGGAGCGTGTCCGGACCGCCGAAGAGACCGCCGAGTTGCTGGAGCGACGCGTACGCAACGCACATGAAGAGGCGAACTACAGCCAAGCGGCGCTCGAGCAGAAGAAGCGCGAGTATGAGGAGCTCGAGCAGCGCGAGTCCCGGACCCGGGTGGATCTCGCCGAAGCGCGCGACATCGCCGACAAGCGCTACCACGACCTCGATCGCTACCGGCAGGAGTCCGACGAGGCTCAGCAACGACTCCGCAACCAGATCGTCAGTCTGGAGCGGGACATGATCGAACTTCGCGAGCGGCTTCGGGGGCTCGACTCCCGGACGCCGAACCCGTCACCGCCCTCGCCCCGGCCTCCGGTGGCCGATACGCCGAAGCCTCGGCAGCCGGGTCACGGTGGCCGGCGGGGACCTGAGTACGACTGGATGCGTGACGACGACGACGACCAGAACCACTTCCGCTGACCAGAGGACGGCGCCGCCGGCACCCTGCACCGCCCCGATCAGACCCCGCTCGCCCGCTCAGGCGGCGCGCAGCAGCTCCGCGGCCCGCTCGGGCGCGATGTCGTTGATGAAGACGCCCATGCCGGACTCCGAGCCCGCCAGGTACTTCAGCTTGTCCTTCGCCCGCCGGATGGTGAACAGCTGCAGGTGCAGGTGACCCAGCTCCCGGTCGATCCGCACCGGCGCCTGGTGCCACGCCGCGATGTACGGCATGGGCAGGTCGAAGAGCCCGTCGAAGCGGCGTAGCACGTCCAGGTAGAGCGGCCCGAACGCGTCCCGCTCGGCGTCGGTCAGGGCCGGGATGTCGGGCACCGGCCGGTGCGGGGCCACGTGCACCTCGAACGGCCAGCGGGCCGCCGCCGGCACGTACGCCGTCCAGTGCTCGTTGCTGGTGACCACCCGGTCACCGGCGGCCCGCTCGGCGGCGAGCACGTCGGCGTAGAGGTTGCCGCCGCCGGTGCGCTCGGCGTGCCGGCGGGCGGCGGCCAGCAGCGACCGGGTCCGCGGCGTCACGAATGGGTACGCGTAGATCTGCCCGTGCGGGTGGTGCAGGGTGACCCCGATCTCCACGCCCCGGTTCTCGAAGCAGAACACCTGCTCGACGCCGGGCAGCTCGGCGAGCGCCACGGTCCGGTCGGCGAGCGCGTCCAGCACGGTGCGCACCCGGCGCGGCGGCAGGCCGGCGAACGAGGCGTTGTGGTCGTCGGTGAAGCAGACGACCTCGCAGCGGCCCAGGCCCGGGCGTACCGGGGTGAACGGGGTGATCTCGGCCGGCTCCTCGGCGACCCGCTGACTCAGCGAGGGAAACCGGTTCTCGAACACGGCCACGTCGTAGTCCGGGGCCGGAATCTCGCTGAGCCGGTCGCCCCGGGTGGGGCAGAGCGGGCACTGGTCGGCCGGGGGGAGGAAGGTGCGGGTCTGCCGGTGCACCGCCACCGCCACCCACTCGTCGGTCAGCGGGTCGTAGCGCAGCTGGGAGGCCTGCGGGGGAGGAGGCAGGTCGCGCCGGTCCGGCTGGTCGCGGACCGCGTCGTCCCGCTCGTCGAAGTAGATCAGCTCGCGGCCGTCCGCCAGTTCGATCGCCGTACGCTTCACCGCGCCGTCCCCTCCGTCGTCTCCCGGCCCGTGCTCGCCACGACCACCAGCTCTCCCACGTTCTCCTCGAGTACCCGGCGCGCCTCGGGGGCCAGCCGGTCGTCGGTGACCAGCACGTCGGCGGCGCCGAGGCCGACGATCGAGGAGATGCCCACGGTGCCCCACTTGGTGTGGTCGGCCAGGACCACCAGCCGGTCGGCGGCGGCCACCAGGGCCCGGTCGGTCTCCGCCTCCATCAGGTTCGGCGTGGTGAAGCCGGCCCGTTCGGTGATCCCGTGCACGCCGAGGAAGAGCAGGTCCAGGTGCAGCGAGCGGATCGCCCCCACGGCCAGCGGGCCGACCAGCGCGTCGGACGGGGTGCGCACGCCGCCGGTGAGCACCACGGTCTGGTCGGGGCGGCCCTGCGCGTGCAGGATCTCGGCCACCGGCAGCGAGTTGGTCACCACGGTCAGCCCGGGCACGTCGACCAGCCGGCAGGCCAGCTCGGCGGTGGTGGTGCCGGCCGACAGCGCGACCGCCGCGCCGGGGCGGACCAGCTCGGCGGCGCGGGCGGCGATGGCCGCCTTCTCCGTGAGCTGCCGCACCGACTTGGCGTGGAAGCCCGGCTCGTCGGTGGAGCCGGTGCCGGGGATCGTGGCGCCGCCGTGCACCTTGGCCAGCAGGCCCTGCTCGTGCAGCGTCTCCAGGTCACGCCGGATGGTCATGTCGGAGACGCCGAACTCCGCCGCCAGGTCGGTGACCCGTACGCCACCGGCGGTCCGGACCCGGTCCAGGATGGCCGCCTGCCGCTGCCGCGCCAGCATCCGCCCGCACCTCCGGCTCCCACGCACTCTCACGCGCTCGAACGTGTTCCAACAAAGATGAACACTAGCGCGCAGCGGGCAGCGACGGAAGGCGGCCCTGGCGGGAATCAGGTGGACTGGAGGCGGGGCTCCACCCAGCCGGTCTCGGTGAGGTGGTTCATCACCGACAGCACGGCCTCGTCGACGCTCAGATCGGTGGTGTCGACCACGATCTCCGCGTCGACCGGCTCCTCGTACGGGTCGTCGACGCCGGTCATCCCGGTGAGCAGGCCGGCGCGGGCCCGGGCGTACAGGCCCTTGCGGTCGCGCCGCTCGCAGACCTCCAGCGGGGTGGCCACGTGGACCAGCACGAAACCGGCCCCGGCCGCCAGCGCCATGTCCCGGGCGGCCGCCCGAGCCTGGGCGTACGGGGCGATCGGGCAGCAGATGCCCACCCCCCGGTGCCGGGCGATCTCGGCGGCCACCCAGCCGATCCGGCGGACGTTGGCGTCCCGGTCGGCTTTGCTGAAGCCCAGCCCCGCCGACAGTTCCCGGCGCACCACGTCGCCGTCGAGCAGGGTCACCGTCCGGTCGCCCTGCTCGCGCAGCACGTCGGCCAGCCCGCGCGCGATGGTCGACTTGCCGGAGCCGGAGAGGCCGGTCAGGAAGACCACCAGGCCCCGGTGCCGCCGTGGCGGACGGGCCCGGCTCAGCTCCTTGGCCACCGCCGGCGGGGTGTGCCACTCGGGCAGCGGGAAGCCCCGGTCCAGCAGGTCGTCGATCTCCTCCTGGCTCAGCGCCAGCCGCCGGTTGCGCGGCGGGATGTCCTCCCGCCAGCGCCACTGCCCGTCCCGGTTGTCGTAGGCCAGCTCGCGGGGGACCAGCACCCGCAGGCCGGCGCCGGAGAGCATGTCGCCGGTGGAGAGCAGGTGGGTCACCCCGTACGCGGCGGAGATCCGGGCCCGCAGCAGGGCGTCGCTGATCTCGTCGCGGCGGCGCGGGATCGGCACGGCGATCAGGGTCGCCGGGGGCATCCGGTCCCGGGCGGCGAAGACGCTGCGCACCAGGGCCTCCGGCGGCAGGCCGCCGTTGCCGTCCTCACCCACCGGGATCATCACCAGCAGGTGCGCGCCCAGGGTCCGGGCGGCGTGCGCGATCTGGGCCAGCTGCGGCCGGTGCAGCGGCCGGTCGGCGATCACACCCAGCACCCGGCCCGGGGGCAGCAGCGCCCGGACCTCCTCCGGGGTGCGGCGCAGCCGCTGGAACGGGCCGTGCCCGCCGTCGCCGAGCCGGCGTACCGTGCCGCCCACCCCGGCCACGCCCTCGCGGGCCGTCCAAACGTCGGCGACCTCCAGCGCTGCCACCGGCGCGCCCTCGCCGTCGGCGAGCACCAGCGTGCGGCGCCCCGGGTCGGCCGGGTTCAACCCGTTCGCCAGCGCCGCCGGCACCTGCAGCGCCACCGGTACCGGCCACGGCGTGCCGTCGGCGAGCCGACCCCGCCGGTGCAGCGAGGCCAGGTCGGCGCGGGTCATGAAGCCGGTCAGCGGCGCGTACGCACCGGTCAGCAACAGCTCCAGATCGGCCAGCTCACCCGGGCGCGGCGTGTACGCCGGCGCGTCCCGAAGCACCTCGTCGGGCAGCACCCACCCGTTGCTCATCCGCACCCCTCACTCGCTGACCGGCACACAGTTTCGCAGCCGACCGGCGATCGGTCGAGAGCGCCACTCCACTGCGGTCCGCGAGGGTGCTCACGCCTCAGCCGGCCGGGGCCAGCGGGGCGGCTCCGAAGGACACCGAGAAGCGCTTGCACCAGATCGACACGCTGCCGAGTCCGGCCAGGTCGGTGCCCTGCGGGATGTCGTACGCCTGGTCGCCCCGGTTGCCCTTGAGCCGGCCCAGCTCGACCCACCGGCCGTCGTCGAAGACGCCCCAGCCGGCGCGGCCGGTGCGTACCGGCTGGTCGGTCAGCCAGACCCGCAGATCGGGGCCGTTCGAGGTGGCCAGGCCCACCAGTTCCAGCCGGTGGCGCCCGTCGGCGGCGCGGACGATCCGGGCGGTGCCCGAGGTGTCGTGCTCGTGGGTGACGAACTCGCCCCGGCTGACCAGCGTCGGCCCCGCCGGGGTCGCCGTCGGCCCGGCCGGGGTCGCACCCTGAGTCGGCACGGGACCGGCCGACGGCGGGGCGGCCACCTCCACCTCGGACAGCCGCTCGTCGACCCGGTTGTCGGTGACCGCCTTCCAGGGCTGGAACCACCAGAGCCCGACGGCCGCCCCGGCGGCGAGGACGACGACGGCGGCCCAGGTCAGTGGCGTACGCAACAGGCGGTTCAGCACGCGTCCAGTCTGTCCGGGCGAGGCCGGCCGGTCACCCCGCGGCCGGGTTACGAAACCCTTACCGGCGGCCCGCGCTGCGCCGGCGGCGAGTCCGGCGGGTCCCCCGGACGGGTTCTCAGGGGCGACCCCGGGCGATTCCTGATACCCGGACGGGCGTCCCCTTCCTACGCTGGCGGTCGTGACACTGATAGCGACCGAGTCGCTGACCAAGACGTACGGAGGTCGGGTCACCGCGTTGGCCGACCTGACCGTCGCGGTGGAGCCCGGGATCGTCGGCCTGGTGGGCGCGAACGGCGCCGGCAAGTCGACCCTGATCAAGATCCTGCTGGGCCTGATCGCCCCGACCAGCGGCCGAGTCTCCGTGCTCGGCCTCGACCCGACCACCGACCCGGCGGCGGTGCGCGCCCGGGTGGGATACATGCCCGAGCACGACGCGCTGCCGCCCGACCTCTCCGCCGCCGAGCTGGTCACCCACCTCGGCCGGATCAGCGGACTGCCCAAGACGACGGCCCGCGAACGGGCGTCCGAGGCGCTGCGGCACGTCGGCCTCTACGAGGAGCGCTACCGCCCGGTCGGCGGCTACTCCACCGGCATGAAGCAGCGCGTCAAGCTGGCCCAGGCCCTGGTGCACGACCCGGACCTGCTGCTGCTCGACGAACCGACCAACGGCCTCGACCCGGCCGGCCGGGACGACATGCTCGCCCTGGTGCACCGCATCGGCACCGAGTTCGGCATCTCCGTGCTGGTCTGCTCGCACCTGCTCGGCGAGGTGGAGCGGATCTGCGACACCCTGGTCGCGATCGACGGCGGCCGGCTGCTGCGCGCCGGCCGGATCGCCGCCATGACCTCGGCCACCGACGTGCTCGCCGTCGAGGTCAGCGAGGGTACGGACGAGTTGGCCACCCGGCTCACCGCGCTCGACCTGCCGGTCACCCGGGACGGCCGGATGCTGCTCGTCCCGCTCGCCGACGAGGCCACCTACGACCTGATCCTCGGCGCGGTCGCCGAGCTGGACCTGCCGCTGCACCGGCTCGACCAGCGGCGACACCGGGTGGCCGAACTCTTCGCCACGAGGGAGCCCAGCCATGTCTGAGCCGACCGGCGTCATCCACGACATCGGCTACCAGCGCTACACCGGCCCCCGGCTCGGCCGCCGGCACGTCTTCGGGGCGCTCTACCTGCACGGCGTGCGGACCGCCTTCGGGCTGGGCCGCAGCGCCAAGGCCAAGATCTTCCCCTGGCTGGTGGTCGGCATCGTCACCCTGGTCGCCGCCGGTGTCACCGCGGTCCGCAGCCAGATCGGCGAGGTGGTGATGACGTACGCCCAGTTCGCCGACTCGATGAGCTGGCTGGTCATCTTCTTCGCCGCGGTGGCCGCCCCCGAGCTGGTCTCCCGTGACCTGCGCAGCGGCGTGCTGCCGCTGTACTTCTCCCGGCCGCTGCCCCGCGGCGACTACGCCCTGGCCAAGCTGCTGGCCCTGGTCAGCGCGCTCTGGCTGCTGCTCGGCGGGCCCCAGCTGGTGATGTTCCTCGGCGCGGCGTTCACCACCGGCGACGGGATGCGCGGCGTCTGGAACGAACTGCTCGACCTGCTGCCGGGGCTGCTCTACGCGGGCCTCTGGGCGGTCGTCTTCGCCTCGGTCGGGCTGCTGGTCGCCTCGCTCACCGGCAAGCGGGCGTTCGCGGCCGGCGGGATCGTGGCGGTCTTCCTGATGACCACCCCGATCGTCGGCACCCTGTCCATCCTGCCGTCCCGCACGGTCAACGAGCTGGCCGGACTCGGCTCGCCGTCCACCATCGTGCAGGGGGTCGGCATCTGGTCCCTGGGCGACCTGCTGATCACCGAGGAGCAGGGCGGGGCGAGCATCGGCGCCTTCGGCCCGGTGTACGCCCTCGCCGCCGTGCTGCTCGTCGCCGCCTGCGTCGCCCTGCTGCTGCTGCGATACCGGAAGGTGGCCGCCCGATGACCACGATCAGCGCCGACACCCGGGCGAGCGCCCCGACCGCCCCCACCAGCACCCTCGACCTCGCCGGCGTGTCCCGCTGGTACGGCAACGTGGTGGCGGTCAACGACATCACCATGCGGCTGGGCCCCGGGGTGACCGGCCTGCTCGGCCCGAACGGGGCCGGCAAGACCACCCTGCTGCACATGATGGCCGGCTTCCTCGCCCCGTCCCGGGGCCGGGTCACCCTCGACGGCGAGCCGACCTGGCGCCATCCGGAGGTCTACCGCCGGCTCGGGCTGGTCAGCGAGCGGGAGGCGGTGCACACCTTCCTCACCGCGTACGAGTTCGTGCTGGCCAGCGCGAAGCTGCACCGGCTGCCCGACCCGGCGGCGGCGGCCCGACGGGCGATCGCCCTGGTCGAGCTGGAGGGGGCGCAGGACCGGCGGATCGGGACGTACTCCAAGGGCATGCGGCAGCGGGCCCGGGTCGCTGCGGCCCTGGTGCACGACCCGCAGGTGCTGCTGCTCGACGAGCCGTTCAACGGGATGGACCCGCGCCAGCGGCTGCACATGATGGGGCTGCTGCACTCCCTGGGCGACGCCGGCCGCACGATCCTCTTCAGCTCGCACATCCTGGAGGAGGTCGAGCAGGTCTCCGGCACCGTGCAGGTGATGGTGGCCGGCCGGCTCGCCGCCTCCGGTGACTTCCGGACCATCCGCCGGCTGATGACCAACCGGCCGCACGTGTTCACCGTCCGCTCCACCGACGACCGGGCGTTGGCCGTCGCGCTGATGGCCGAGCCCTCGGTCACCGGCGTCGAGTTGGACCGCACCGGCCTGACCGTCAAGGCCGGCGAGTACGGCGCCTTCACCCGGGCGCTGCCGAAGATCGCGCTGGCCCACGGCGTCCGGGTCCGGCAGCTGCTGCCCGAGGACGAGTCCCTGGAGAGCGTCTTCTCCTACCTGGTGGAGGCCTGATGTCGACCGTTTCCTGGATCACCGCGCGCGGGCTGTTCGGCCGGCGTCGGTTCCTGATCCTGCTGCCGTTGCCGCTCCTGCTGCTGGGGTTGGCGATGCTCTGCCGGTCGCTGGGGGTCCAGCCGAGTGACTGGGGCCCGCCGGTGCTGGTCGGCCTCGGCCTGGCCGTGGTGCTGCCGGTGGTCTCCCTGATCGTGGGCACCGGCGTGCTGGGGGCCGAGATCGACGACGGCACGGTGGTGCACATCCTCACCAAGCCGCTGCCGCGCTGGCAGATCGTGCTGCCGAAGCTCGCGGTGGCCACCGTGGTCAGTGCGGCCACCGTCGCCGTGCCGATCTTCGTCGCGGGCGTGCTCGCCGATTCGGTACGCCTCGGCTCGGCCCTCGCCGCCGCGTCGGCGCTCGGTGCGCTGGCGTACTCGGCGCTGTTCCTGGCGCTGAGCCTGCTCACCCGGCGGCCGGTCCTGCTCGGACTGGTCTACGTGCTGATCTGGGAGGGGCTGCTGGGCAACTTCGTCAGCGGCACGAAGGTGCTCTCGATCCAGCAGTGGGTGGTGGCGATGGCCGACCGGATGGCCCCCACCGACCTGCTCTCCACCACCGTCTCCGTGCCGGTCGCGGCGGTGCTGACCGCCGTCGTCGCCGTCGGCTCCACGGTGCTGGCGATCGACCGCCTCCGCTCCTTCAGCATGGCCGGCGAAACCAGCTGACCCGCCCCACCACCGGATGCACGTCCAGAGAAAGAGTGGCCTCAGCGCGCTGAGGCCACTCTCTCTCTGCAACCGGGGGTCAGAAGGCGCAGGCGATAACCAGTTCCGGGGTGCGGTCGGGGAGCAGGTCCAGCTTGGTGATGCGGCCGGCGGCTCGGACGTCGTCGGCGATCACCGTGAGCTGCTCCAGCAGGGCGGCGGGGCCGAGCGCCTCGGCCAGCGGCACCTCCGCCTTCATGGAGAGCTTCCGCTCCGACTTGGCCCGGCGCACCTGGCCGAGCGCGTCCGAGGCCAGCCGCAGCAGCTGCGGGTCGGCCGGGCCCTGGACCGCCCGCCCCACCTCGTAGGTGGTCGGCCAGGTGGCCCGGTGCACCGAGCCGTACCGCCACCAGGACCAGACCTCCTCGGTCACGTACGGCAGGACCGGCGCGAAGAGCCGCAGCTGCACCGAGAGCGCGGTGGCCAGGGCCGCCCGCGCCGACTCGGCCCCCGGCCCGGAGCCGTAGGCGCGCTCCTTCACCAACTCGATGTAGTCGTCGCAGAACCGCCAGAAGAACGCCTCGGTGGCCTGCAACGCCGCCGTGTGGTCGTACGAGTCGAAGGCGGTCGTCGCGGTGGCGACCACGCCGGAGAGCTCGGTGAGCATGGCCGTGTCCAGCGGCGCGGTCGCCGGGGCGCGCAACGCGTCCGCGGCGCCCAGCCCCAGGGCGAAGCGGGAGGCGTTGAGCAGCTTGGTGGCGAGCCGCCGCCCCACCTTGATCTGCGCCGGGTCGAAGGCCAGGTCCATGCCGGGCTTGCCGTTGGCCGCCCAGTACCGCACCGCGTCGGAGCCGTGCTGCTCCAGCAGCCCCATCGGGGTGACCACGTTCCCCTTGGACTTGGACATCTTCTTCCGGTCCGGGTCGAGGATCCAGCCGGAGAGCACCGCGTCCCGCCAGGGCAGCACGCCGTGCTCCAGGTGGGCGCGGACCACCGAGGCGAAGAGCCAGGTCCGGATGATCTCCTGCCCCTGCGGGCGCAGGTCCATCGGGAAGACCCGGGCGAACAGGTCCGGGTCGGTCTCCCACCCGCCGACGATCTGCGGGGTCAGCGAGGAGGTGGCCCAGGTGTCCAGCACGTCCGGGTCGCCGACGAAGCCACCCGGCAGGCCGCGCTGCGACTCGTCGAAACCGGGCGCCGGATCGCTGGACGGATCGACCGGCAGTATCGCCTCGTCCGGTGTGAGAGGGTGGGACCAGTCCGGCTCGCCAGCGTCGTCGAGCCGGTACCACACCGGCACCGGCACGCCGAAGAAGCGCTGCCGGCTGACCAGCCAGTCACCGGTCAGCCCGCCCACCCAGTGGTCGTACCGGTGCTTCATGTGCTCCGGCACCCAGCGCAGCTCACCGCCCCGGGCCAGCAGCGCCTCCCGCAGGCCGGCGTCCCGGCCGCCGTTGCGCAGGTACCACTGCCGGGTCGAGACGATCTCCAGTGGCCGGTCGCCACGCTCGTAGAACTTCACCGGGTGGGTGATCTCGCGCGGCTCGCCGACCAGGTCGCCGGCGTCGGCGAGCATGCCGACCAGCGTCCGCCGGGCGCCGTTGACCCTCTGCCCGGCCAGGGCCGCGTACGGCTCGGCCGGCACCCCGGCCGGCGGTTCGGGCAGCAGCCGGCCGTCGCGGCCGATCACCACCCGGGTGTCCAGTTGCAGCTCCCGCCACCAGGTCACGTCCGTCAGGTCGCCGAAGGTGCAGACCATCGCGATGCCGGTGCCCTTGGCCGGGTCCGCCAGCGGGTGCGCGCGCACCGGCACCTCGACGGCGAAGACCGGGGTACGCACCAGCGTGCCCACCAGGTCCGCGTACCGCTCGTCGTCGGGGTGGCAGACCAGCGCCACGCAGGCCGGCAGCAGCTCCGGCCGGGTGGTGTCGATCAGCACCTCGCGCCCGCCCGGAGCGGTGAAGCGCAGCCGGTGGTACGCCCCGGGCCGCTCCCGGTCCTCCAGCTCCGCCTGCGCCACCGCGGTGGCGAAGCCGACGTCCCAGAGCGTCGGCGCCTCCGCCTGGTACGCCTCGCCCCGGGCCAGGTTCCGCAGGAAGGCGCGCTGGCTGGTCGCCCGCGCCACCCGCCCGATCGTCGTGTACGTCAGGGACCAGTCCACCGAGAGGCCGAGCCGCCGCCACAGCGCCTCGAAGACCTGCTCGTCGGCGGCGGTCAGCCGCTCGCACAGCGCCACGAAGTTGCGCCGGTCGATCGGGGTCGGGTCCTTGCGCCGCTCCTCGCTCACCGGGGTCGCCGGCGGTTGCCAGTGCAGGTCGTACGGCAGCGACGGGTCGCAGCGCACCCCGTACACGTTCTGCACCCGGCGCTCGGTGGGCAGGCCGTTGTCGTCCCACCCCATCGGGTAGAAGACCGTCCGGCCGCGCATCCGCTGGAACCGGGCCACCAGGTCGGTGTGCGTGTACGAGAAGACGTGCCCCATGTGCAGCTCGCCCGATACGGTCGGCGGCGGGGTGTCGATCGCGTACACGTCCGACCGCTTCTTCGAGCGGTCGAACGCGTACGTGCCCTCCTCCTGCCAGTGGCGCGCCCAGGTCTCCTCGAGCCCGTCCAGGGTCGGACGCTCGGGGACGCCGGTGCGGGCCGTCCTCGCCGTATCAGTCATCCGTCGATCGTAGGCAGCCCGTGTCGGCCTGCCCACGGCTTATCCGCGGGTGTCGCCTAACGGTTCGTGGAGCCGATCGGGGTGAGCAGCGGGCCACGGGTGGCGACCTGCATGCCGAGGCCGGTACGGGAGTTCACCCGGTCCAGGATGGTGGAGACCGGGGTGTAGTAGTTCTCCTCGTCCGGGTTGGTGCAGGCACCCTGACCGGGGTCGCCGTCGTGCAGGATGCCGAGCGCCCGGCCGTCGGACTCGGTGAAGAGCGGGCCGCCGCTGTCACCGGGACGGGCGCAGACCCGCACGTTGATGCGGCCGTCGGTCTTGCTGCTGACCGTGCCGCAGCGGGTGCCGGGAACGTAACCGGCGCCCGCCCCCGAGTCGACGTAGACCTCGCCCGCCTTCGGCGTGTACGCCGAGCCGGTCGCGCAGACGACCCAACCGACCTGCACTGCGCTGTAGGGGGTGTGTCCGGTGATCTTCACGTCGCGGCTGCCCCTGGTGGCGCAGGCCGGGGCCGGGTTGCCCGTCACGCACCAGTAGTTGACCAGGCTGGCCTGGTCGCCGCCGCTGCGCCGCGGGTACGCCCACCGGCCGATCGCGCCGTCCTGGTACGGGATCACCGCGTAGTCGTACGGCGTGTCGGCAACGTTCTCGGCCAGCACCGGGCTGGTGGACTCGACGCCCACCGGCACCTTCGGGCCGAGGAACTGGTGCCAGGTCCGGTCGAGCTTCTGATGCCGCCCGCCGACCACGCAGTGCCCGGCGGTCAGCACGTAGTACCGCCCGGACTTCGCTCGCAGGTTGAACCCGCTGGTGCAGCCGCCGACCGTGCCGTCGTCCCGGGGCACGTCCAGCCGGATGCCGCCGCGCATCGGAACCTGGGCGCAGTAGCGCGGGTCGCATGCCTTCTCGATGGAGGGCGGGAGCTGCCGGGCCCGGGCCGGCACCCCGGCGGCCTCGATCGCACCGGCCAGCCGGGCGTCGTCCGCCGCGATCGCGTGCCCGGTGAGGACCAGGATCTCGTTGGCCTGCTCGTCGACCACCACGTCGGTGCCGGCGGTCGCCCCGAGCGCGCCGGCCACCCGGGCCGCCGCCTCGGTGAGCCCGCGCAGCGAGTGGCGGACCGGGACGACCTTGACGTGGGCGGCGTCCGGTACCCCGGCGACCGCCCTGGCGACCGGGGCCGGGTCGGTGGCCGCGACGGTCAGCACGCCGCCGCCGGCCTGGTCCAGCCACATGCCGGCGTACTCGTCCGGGAAGCGGGCCGCCAGCGTGGCCGCGAGCGGCGCGGAGAGCTCCTGGAGGGCGACCCGGCGGGCCGCCTCGTCCGGGGTGATCCGGTAGCGGTCGCTCAGGTAACTCACCGAGGCCGGGGCGTCCTTCGCCACCTCCTTGGCGGGCCGCGCCACGGCCTTGACCGGCCGGGCGTCCACGGTGGAGCCGCGCGCGCCGGCTCGGCTGCCGAGCCCGCTCTCCGCGCTGGGCGCCGCATCGGCCGAGGCGGCGTCCGCGGGGGCCGATCCGACCGCGCCCGCCGTCACGGCAGCCGGCGCCGGACCGGCGTCGCCCTGCCGCGCCAGCGCGGCCGTCCCCGCGCCCACCGTGCTGATGACCAACGCTGCCGCGACAACCACTCGTCGTCGGATTTGCACGCCGCAACCTCCCCGTGTGTTCGGCGGTGCCCGACCGGTCGGACGCCGCCCCGCGGGCGATGGTCCGGGACCGATCGACGAGCGGCAGTCTAGCGGGGCGCCCGGTGCACGCGGCGCCCCGTCGCGACCCGGGGCGGCGACCCGGCGGTGGCGGCGACCGGGGCGACCGGCGGCGCGGCGTCGGCCACGGCCCGCCTGGGTCGTCATCGACGCTGTGCGTCCGCTGCCGGCCGGACGCGCCGACGGGAGCGCGCCGGCCGCGCCGGTCAGACCAGCGACTCGCGCCACCGCCGGTGCAGGTCGGCGTACCGGCCGCCGTCGGCGGCGAGCTTGGCGGGCGGGCCGTCCTCCACCACCCGGCCGCCGTCGAGGACCAGCACCCGGTCGGCGGTCTCCACGGTGGAGAGCCGGTGCGCGATCACCAGCGCGGTGCGGTCCCGCAGCACGGTGGCGAGCGCCCGCTGCACCAGGCGCTCGGTCGGCACGTCCAGTGACGAGGTCGCCTCGTCGAGGATCAGCACCCGCGGGTCGGCCAGGAACGCCCGGGCGAACGCGACGAGCTGCCGCTGCCCGGCCGAGAGCCGGCCGCCGCGCCGGTGCACCTCGGTGGCGTACCCGTCGGGGAGCGCGGCGATGAAGTCGTGCGCGCCGATCGCCCGCGCGGCGGCCTCCACCGCCGCGTCGTCGGCGTCCGGGCGGCCGAACCGGACGTTCTCCGCCACCGTGCCGCTGAACAGGTGGTTCTCCTGGCTCACCAGCACGACCGCCCGGCGCAGCTCCGGGTCGGCCAGGTCGCGCAGGTCGACCCCGTCCAGCTCGACGGTGCCGCTGTCCGGGTCGTGGAACCGGGCCAGCAGCTTGGCGACGGTGGACTTGCCCGCGCCGGTCGGCCCGATCAACGCGACCGTCTGCCCGGCCGGTACGTGCAGGTCCAGCCCGACCAGGATCGGGGTGTCCGGCCGGTAGCCGAAGGAGACCGACCGGAACGCCACCGTCCCGCGCCCCGGCCCGGCCGGCAGCGGCACCGGCCGCGCCGGTTCCGGCACGTCGGGCCGCTCGTCGAGGACCCCGGCCAGCTTCTCCAGCGCCGCCGTCGCCGACTGCAACGAGTTGTAGAACTGGCTCAGCTCCTGCATCGGCTCGAAGAAGCGGCGCAGGTAGAGCAGGAAGGCGGCGAGCACGCCCACCTCGGTCGCGCCGTCGAGCACCCGCCAGCCGCCGTAGCCGAGCACCACCGCCACGGTGACGTTGCCGATCACCTTGATCCCCGGCGAGTACGTGGCGATCAGCCGGAACGCCCGCAGGTTCGCCCGCCGGTACCCGTCGTTGACCGCCTCGAAGATCTGCTGGTTGCGCGGCTCGCGGCGGTACGCCTGCACCGCGCGGATGCCGCGCAGCGACTCCACGAAGTGGACGATGACCAGCGCCACCGCCTCCCGGCTGCGCCGGTACGCGTCGGCCGAGGCACGGGCGAACCAGCGCGACAGCAGGTAGAGGAAGGGGAAGGCGAGCAGGGTCACCGCGGCCAGCGGCAGGTCCAGCCAGAGCAGGATGGCGGCCACGGAGAGCACCGACAGCGCGGCGGTGACCAAGCTGTCGACGCCCCCGTCCACCAGTTCGGCGATGGAGTCCAGGTCGCTGGTGAGCCGGGAGACCACCCGGCCGGAGGTGTAGCGCTCGTGGAAGCCGACCGACAGGCGCAGGAAGTGCCCGTACACCCGGCGGCGCAGCTCCCGCAGGACGGCCTGGCCGATCCGCGCGGAGAGGGTGAGGAAGCCGCGCCGGGCGGCGTACTCGGTCACGGCCGCGACGGCGAAGGCGCCGGCCACGGCGGCCAGCGGGCGGGCGTCGCCGGCCCGCAGCGGCGCGATGGCCCGGTCGATGCCGAGCATGACCAGGTACGGCCCGGACATGGCGGCGGCGTTCTGCGCGAGCAGCAGGGCCACGGCCAGGCCCAGCCGGCCCCGGTGCGGGCGCAGCAGCTCGCGCAGCAGCACCCGGCTGCGGACGCGCAGCCGGGCCACCGCCTCGGGTGCGGTGTCCTCGGCGCGACTGCGGTCGGCGTCCGGGTCGGTGGCCAGCCCCCGCCAGCGGGACTCCTCGGGTGGCTCCGCCCGCTGCCGGGGCACCCGGGGCGTCACGAGCGCACCAGGCCGGGCGCGGAGGACGGCTCGGCGGAGAGCACCGCCCGGTACGCCGGCACGGTGGCGAGCAGCTCGGAGTGCCGCCCCACGGCGGCGATCCGGCCCCCGTCCAGCAGCGCCACCCGGTCGGCCAGGGCGACGGTCGACGGGCGGTGCACCACCAGCAGCGCGGTGCTGTCCCGCAGCACCCGCTTCAGCGCCCCCTCGACCAGTGCCTCGGTGTGCACGTCGAGCGCGGAGAGCGGGTCGTCGAGCACGAGCAGCGCGGGGCGCCCGAGCACCGCCCGGGCCAGCGCCAGCCGCTGCCGTTGCCCGCCGGAGAGCGACAGCCCCTGCTCGCCGATCCGGGTGGCCAGGCCCCACGGCAGGTCGTACGCGAAGTCGGCCTGGGCCAGCGCCAGGGCGGCCCGGACCTCCTCCTCGTCGGCGTCCGGGTGGCCCAGGGTGAGGTTCTCCCAGACCGACATGGAGAAGAGCGTGGGCTCCTCGAAGGCCACCCCGACCAGCCGGCGCAGCGAGGCCAGCCGCAGGTCGCGCACGTCGTGCCCGTCCAGGGTGATCCGCCCGCCGGTCACCTCGTGCAGCCGGGGGACCAGGGAGAGCAGGGTGCTCTTGCCGCTGCCGGTCGCGCCGACCAGCGCCAGCGTCTCGCCCGGCTCGACGGTCAGCTCGATCTCGCGCAGCACCGGCTCCGGGTTGCCGGGGTAGCGGAACGAGACCCCCTCGAAGCGCAGCCGGCCGCGGACCGCCGCCGGGGCGAGCGTGACCGCGTGCGGGGCGTCCACGATCGAAGGCAAGGTGTCCAGCACCTCCTGGATCCGGTCGGCCGCGGTCGCCGCCTCCTGGGCGTTGGCGATGATCCAGCCCAGCGACTGCACCGGCCAGATCAGCATCAGTTGCAGGCTGACGAAGGCGACCAGCTCGCCGATGGTGAGCACGCCGCGGGCGGCGAGCGCCGCCCCGCAGACCAGCACCACCCCGAGGGTCAGGTTGGGGACCAGGTCGAACAGCGCGGAGGTGCGGGCCAGTAGCCGGGCCTTGTCCACGCCGGTGTCGTGCAGCGCCCGCGCCCGCGCGTCGAACCGGGCGGCCAGCTCCGGCCCCCGCCCGTACGCCCTCATGGTGCGCAGACCCTGCGCGGTCTCCTCGACCAGGGTGGCCACGTCACCCTGCTGGTCCTGCATCCGGCGCGACGCGGCGTGGTAGTGCCGGGCGAACCGCCGGCTGATCAGGAACAGCGGCACCGCGCTGGCCGCCACCAGCAGGCCCAGCGGGCCGTGCAACCTCAGCAGCAGCACCACCACCGCCAGGTAGGTGACCAGGTTGAGCACCAGGAAGAGCAGGCCGAAGGAGAGGAACCGGCGGATCACCGACAGGTCGCTGGTGACCCGGGACAGCAGCTGGCCGGACTGCCACCGGTCGTGGAAGCCGGCGGACAGCCGTTGCAGGTGGGCGTAGATGTCGGCGCGGATGGCCGCCTCCATGCCCACCGAGGAGGAGGACTGCGTCCACCGGCGGATGAAGATCAGCACCGCCTCGGCGAGCCCGAGCAGCAGGGCCAGGCCGCCGAGGCGGAGCAGTCCGGCCACGTCGTGCCGGGCGATCGGACCGTCGACGACCCGCTGCACCACCAGCGGCACCGCCAGGCCGGCCGCGGTGGCGGCCAGCGCCGCGAGCAGCAGCCAGCAGTACTCGCCCGCGTAGGGACGCAGGTAGCGGCGCAGTCGGCGGAGATTGTGCAGCGGGCGCGGTCGGGCGTGCACCCGGTGGGCCGGGTCGCCGTCGCGCTGCGCGGACACTACCCGACGGTAGCGTCAGCCGGCGCCCGCGCCGCTGTCAGCTTGCCGTCAACCGCCGCTCGTGACCGAGAAGCCAGTTCTTCACATCGAGGCCCCACCGGTAGCCGCCGAGGGAGCCGTCGGTGCGCAGCACCCGGTGGCAGGGGACGAAGAGGGCGGCGGCGTTGCGGGCGCAGGCGGCGGCGGCCGCCCGTACGGCGGCGGGCCGCCCGGCCAGCCCGGCGAACCCGGTGTACGTCACCGGTTCGCCCGGCTTCACCTCGCGCAGCACCTCCCAGGCGTGGGTCATGAACACACCCCCGCTGTGCTGCCGCACCGGCACCCCGTCGATGGCGGTCAGGTCACCGTCCAGGTAGGAGCGGACGGCGACGGTGACCGGGCCGAGGTCGGCGCGGTGCCGCAGCGTCCCGCGCAGGCTCGGGTGCATCAGCGGGAGCAGGTTCTCCGGGGCCGGGGTGAAGCCGGCCGCCCGGACGGCCCCGTCCGGGCCGGCGAGGACGCTCAGCGGGCCGACGGGGGTGTCGATGACGGTGCTGTCGATGGTCATGCTGCTCTCCAGAGTCGGATCACCGCGTACGAGCGCCAGGGGCGCCAGCGCTCGGCGTGGGTTTCGAGGGTCTTCGGGTCGGTGGGCAGGCCGAGGGCGGCGGCGCCCCGGCGTACCGCGAGGTCGGTGGGGAGCAGGACGTCCGGGTCGCCGAGGGCGCGCATGGCCACGTAGCCGGCCGTCCACGCCCCGATCCCCGGCAACGCGGTCAGCCGCCGCACGACCTCCTCCCGATCCCCACCCGGATCAAGATCGATCTCCCCCGCGGCCACGGCCCGCGCCAGCGCCCGCACCGTCTCCCGCCGCCCCACCGGCATCCCGAACCTCTCATCCCCCATCTCCGCAACCTCCTCGGCCCGCGGAAACCCCCGCAACCCCTCGGCCCGCGGAAACCCCCGCAACCCCTCGGGTTGATCATGAGGTTGACGGCAGTCATGGAGATCGGCATCGCCGTCAACTTCATGATCGACGGGGAGTTGGGGGG
>NZ_JBPQTL010000040.1:0-49369 GCF_051386295.1 Micromonospora sp. URMC 105
GCTCCGGGGGCTGGGCGGGCTCGGGCGGCTCGGGGTTGACCGGGGTCGACCGGTAGACCGTCGCGGCGCCACCGCCGGCCCGGGCGACCGCGCCGGCGGCGGCCTCCTCGGCCGAGATCCGGCTCAGCCCCGGCACGGAGGCGCTGGCCCGGGTGCCCGGCGTCGAACCGCCGGCCCGCTGCCCCGGTACGGACGCGGCTCCGACGACCGGCGCGGCGGCGCCCGGCCTGTCCGTCGGCCCGGCGGCCTCGGCCCGGCCGGCGGCGCGCTCTCCACCGTCAGGTGAGCCGACGGCCGCGCCCTCCTCGCCGCTGGGCTCCGGGGCACCACCCCGGTAGGTGGTGCCGCCGGCGGGCGGTGTCGGCAGGTGGCCGTCCTGCGGTGGTGCGGTCACGGTGGCGACGCTGGCCCGGGCGCGGGCCGGCGCGGCGGACGACTCCGCCGTGGCCGGCGACGCGTCCACGCTCGCGCGGCCCGGCGGGCCGTCCCCGGCCGGCGAAGCGGCAGGCGAGGCGTCGGGTGCGGCAGGCGAGGCGTCCGTGCCGGCGCGCGGGGCGTCGACACCGGACGGTGCGGTCGCAGCGGAGCCGGCCGTGGAGGCCGGTTCGGGCACGGATCCGCGGTCGACGTTCTCCGCCGGAATCTGTTGCTCGCCCATGCTCGCCCTCCGCGCCGCGCTCGCACCCGCACCCGTGACACCGGACCGGATGTGCCTGGGTGTCACGGTGCCACATTCCACCCCGCCGGCACAGCCGGAGCGGCGTACCGCAGTGTGCCGTCCGGTCAGGCGCCGGTGCTCGCCGAGGCCGAGGCCGGGGCGCTGCCGGCCGGAGCGCTGGTGGCCGGGGCCAGGCTGCTCGGCGCGGTGCTCGGCTCCGTGCCGCCGGTCGTCGGGCTCGGCGCACCGGAGCTCGTCACGCTCGGCGTCGGCGACGGGCTCTGCGACGGCGACGGCGGCGGGGTGGTCGGGCGCGTCGGCGGCCTGGTGGGCGCCTTGGTGACGGTGGGCGAGGGGTTCGGCGCCGGGGTGGTCGGCTTCGGCGACGTCGAGCCCGTCGGCTTCGGGGCCGGCGTGGTGGGCGGAGGCGTGGTGGGCGCGGGCGGCGGCGTGGCCGGCGCGGGCACCGCGCCGACGACGCGGGTGGCGGCGTAGAGGCCGGACCACCGGACCGTGGAGATCTTGACCACGTCGCCGGTGGAGGGCGCCTGTACCATCTTCCCGCCGCCGATGTACATCCCGACGTGGTGGATCGTCGTCCAGCTGCTGCCCGAGGCGAAGAAGAGCAGGTCGCCGGGGAGCAGGGCGCTGCGGTCCACGGAGCGGGCCCGGGTGGCGTAGTACTGGTCCCGGGAGACGCGGGGCAGGTCGTAGTAGCCGGCCGACCGGTACGCGGCCCACATCAGGCCGGAGCAGTCGAACCGGTCCGGCCCCTCGGCCGACCACAGGTACGGGTCGCCGAGCTGCGCCAGCGCGTAGCGGACGGCGGCGAGGGCCTGCGGGCTGGCGATCAGGCCGGTGGCGCTCTGCCCCTCGACGTAGCCGGCCCCGAGCTTCTGCTCGGCGGCCTCCTGCTGGCGTTCCAGCTCGATCAGCTTGGCCTGGTTGTCCGCGCGGAGCTTGACCAGCTTCCGCTCGTTCTCCCGCAGCGCCTTCTCGACCGCGGTGAACTGCTCCTCCGCCCGGCGGACCCGGTCCCGCGTGGCGGCGGCCGCCTGGGTCGCGACCTGCTCGGCCGTACGGGCCCGGGACAGCTCACCGGCCGCGGCGGTGGTGGAGCCCTCGGCCTGCTCGCCGCGGGAGATCCGCGACAGGTCGCTGAGCCCCCGCAGGTCCTCGGCGATCTGACCGGGCGGCAGGGCGGCGGCGGCCTTGAAGGCGTCGGCGGCGACGGCGTCGGCGCGCTGCTGGGCGGCGGCCAGGGCGTCGCGGGCGCGGGCCAGCTCGCCCTCGGCGGCGGTGAGCTGCGTCCGGGCGTCGTCGCGCTGCTGGCGGAGCCCGAGCAGTTGGTCGCCGAGCTGGCCGTTCTGCGCCTCCAGGGCGGTGATCTGGGTCAGCAGCGGGCTGGTGACGACGCCACCGACCGGCAGGGTCGGCCCCGTGGTGGGCAGGCCGGTCACGCCGCCGGAGAGGCCCGGTGCCGCGCCGGGCAGCCGCAGGCCGCCGCTGGCGACCGGGCGGGAGCCGGTGTCGGGCACGGCGTTGGGCAGCGCGGGATCGGCGTACGCGGGGGTGGCCAGGGCCATCGCGGCCACGGCGCCGAGCAGGGCCGACCAGAGCGCGGGACGCAGCACCGGCGAGATCACCGGGCTCCTGCGTCGTCGCTGCCGTCGCCCGTGCCCGCTGTCGACCATTCCGCTCCCCGTCCGGCGCGCTCGTGCCGCGCACGGTGGGCGCGGCGACCGGGACGCTACCAGTGTGTGTCGCGCCCCACCCTGTCTTACCGCACCGAGGCAGCGATGTCGATGTGTAGCCCGGTCACGGCAACCTGAGAGTCCGGTGAAGTACGTCGCGGGCGGTGCCCGTGCTGCCGGGTCGTCGGCGGGCCGACGTAGGCTCGACGCGGACCGCAGCTGGAAGGGACGTGGCTTTCGATGGACGCCGGACTCAAGCGCGAGCTCGAAGCGAAGGTGTACGCCGGTGAGCGGCTCACCCGGGAGGACGGGATCGCGCTCTACGACAGCGACGACCTGGCCTGGCTGGGGCGGCTGGCCCACCACCGCCGCACCGAGCTCAACGGCGACCGGGTGATGTTCAACGTCAACCGGCACCTGAACCTGACCAACGTCTGTTCCGCCTCCTGCGCGTACTGCTCGTTCCAGCGCAAGCCGGGCGAGAAGGACGCGTACACGATGCGCATCGACGAGGCCGTGCGCAAGGCCAAGGAGATGGAGGACGAGCAGCTCACCGAGCTGCACATCGTCAACGGTCTGCACCCGACCCTGCCGTGGCGCTACTACCCGAAGGTGCTGCGCGAGCTGAAGGCGGCGCTGCCGAACGTCAAGCTCAAGTGCTTCACCGCCACCGAGGTGCAGTGGTTCGAGAAGATCAGCGGGCTGAGCGCCGACGAGATCCTCGACGAGCTGATGGACGCCGGTCTGGAGTCGCTGACCGGCGGCGGCGCGGAGATCTTCGACTGGGAGGTCCGGCAGCACATCGTCGACCACGAGTGCCACTGGGAGGACTGGTCGCGGATCCACCGGCTGGCCCACTCGAAGGGCATGAAGACCCCGTCGACGATGCTCTACGGCCACATCGAGGAGCCCCGGCACCGGGTCGACCACGTGCTGCGGCTGCGTGAGCTGCAGGACGAGACGGGTGGCTTCGCGGTCTTCATCCCGCTGCGTTACCAGCACGACTTCGTCGACTCGGCGGACGGCAAGATCCGTAACCGGATCCAGGCCCGCACCACGATGGCGTCGCCGGCCGAGTCGCTGAAGACCTTCGCGGTCTCCCGGCTGCTCTTCGACAACGTCCCGCACGTGAAGTGCTTCTGGGTGATGCACGGTCTCTCGGTGGCCCAGCTCTCGCTCAACTTCGGTGTGGACGACCTGGACGGCTCGGTCGTGGAATACAAGATCACCCACGACGCCGACTCGTACGGCACCCCGAACACCATGCACCGGGACGACCTGCTGCACCTGATCTGGGACGCCGGCTTCCAGCCCGTCGAGCGGGACACCCGCTACAACGTGGTCCGGGAGTACGACAAGGCCCCGTCGCTGGCCGAGCGGCGTTCCGAGCCGCAGCAGGTCTGGGCCTGAGCCCGGCCGTATCCTCGTAGCACCATGACGGAGCAGCGGAGCGGGTTCCCCCGGCGCGACGCCGAGGGGCGCGTCCTCACCCTGGGCGACCTGCTCGGGGTCAGCCTCGCCGGGTGGGTCATCGGGCTGCTGGCGCTGGTGCTGTTCGAATGGGCCTTCGCGTCGGTCGGCGCGGGGGAGTTCGGGCGCACCAACGGCTGGCTGGCGGTGATCCTGCCGGCGTGGCTGTTCTGGGACGACTTCCGGGCCTGGGAGTTCGGCGCGGCCCGGGTGGTGGCGGCGCTGTTCGCCGCCGTGCTCGCGGTGGTCGGCGGGCTGCTGGTCGCCGGGGTGACCGACGGCCTGGCACCGCTGTTCACCGGCGGCCTGGCCGCCCTCGCGTTCACCCTGGTGTACGCGGTGCTCTGGTTCCATGGCGTGCACTGGCTGGCCCGACGCACGGGCTGAACCCCGCCCGGGTCATGCCGGCGGCGGAGAACGGAGTGGGAACGTGAGCGCGGCGGTCAAGTACACGCTGGGCCGGATCGGGCTGTTCGTCGTGGTCGTGCTGGCCCTCTGGCCGGTCGACATGAACGTCTTCCTCAAGCTGATGCTGGCGCTGGTGTTCTCCGCCGCCGCCTCGTTCTTCCTGCTCAAGGGTTGGCGCGACGAGATGGCCGAGGAGATGGCCGTGGCGGCCGAGCGGCGGCGCACGGAGAAGGAGCGGCTGCGCTCGGCGCTGGCCGGCGAGGACCAGCCGACCGAGGGCCAGCCGACCGAGGGCGAGCGCCGGGAGGGCTGAACCGGGCGTCCGGGTCCGACGCGGACGTCGCGCCGGACCCGGTTGCCGTCACCAGTTGGTGGAGCCGGCGACCGTCGGCCAGGGCACGTCGGTCGGCTTGATCAGGTAGGCGATGCCGCCGGAGCCGCTGCCGACGCCGCCGCCGGCGGTGGTCTGCTTCGTCCGCAGCCAGATCTGCTCGAACTGCTCCCGCTGGTAGACGTTCCGGACCGCCTCGTTGCTGGACGAGGCGGGGTCGTTGGCGATGACGTCGCCGTCGGCGGTGAAGCCGACGACCACCATCAGGTGCCCGGAGGTGCCGTAGCCGGCGCCGTCCAGCTCGCTGGCGAGGAAGGACTGGCTGGTCACCACGGGGATGCCGGCGGCGATGAAGTGTTCCAGCTCGTCCAGCGAGTGCAGCCGGGTGACCCGCCCCTCCAGGCCGGGGAAGCTGGCCGCGTACGCGGTGTTGAACGGCCAGTTGCCGGCGCCGTCGTACTGGTGGTCGTAGGTGGACCGGGCGGCGTGGTTGACGGTGGGGTCGGGGTAGGTCGGGTCGACCCAGGCAGTGTCGGCGGCGCTGGGGCGGCGTCCCCAGTACTCGACCACCATCTCCGTCGAGGTGGGCGAGCACCAGGCCTCGCCGCCACCGTCGTACTCGGGGTAGTGGCCGGCGTGGACGTTCTGCGAGTAGCGCGGCACGGCCAGTTCGGTGCCCCAGGCGATGCCGCCGGCACTGGCCGGCACGGTGAAGCGGTCCGGCACGGACGAGCTCATCGCGCCGACCGTCCGGACCGTCGGGGTGGCGGTGGTCGCCGGGTCCCGGTAGAGGGTCAGCCGGAGCTGGTAGGCCCGGAGCAGCACACCCTTCGTGACGTCGTTGACGGCGAAGGTGTCGGTCCAGACGCTGGACGTCTTGTCGCCCTGCTTGTCGACGCTGGTCCGCTTGATGTCGGCGTCGCCGGAGGCCCAGCGGCCCAGGACGTACCAGGGGGTGCGGGTGCCGGTGGTGTACGTGCCCTGCAGTTCGACCTGGATCCAGGTGCCGACGGGGGTGTCGGCGTTCCAGGAGGCGACCAGTTCGCTGGCGTCGAAGCCGACCTGGGTGACGGGCGAGGTCCAGGTGCCGTACGCCCAGCTCCGCTTGGTGCTGGTGTGCGGGTCCCGGTAGAGGGTGGTGCCGACCGGGGTGCCGAGGGTGAGCCCGGCGGCGGTGACGGCGGTGCCGGCGGCGGTGCCGGAGCGCCAGTCGCTGTCGCCGGCCCAGTCCTGCCAGGTGATCTGCTCGTCGTGTACGAGCGCGGTGACCGGGTCGGCCTGGGCCGCAACGGTGGTGCCGACGAGGGTGAGCGCGGCGACGCCGGTGAGGGCGACGGCGCGCAGGGATGTGCTGGCCATGGCAACTCCGCGAGGTGGGGAATCGTTGCCGTTCACTGTCCCGCTTGGAGGGAACTTCCGCCAGATGTGAAGAGATGGAAAATAATTGCCGACGGGAGGATGCGGCCGGGATGGACCATGACAATGATGAACGTTGATATGACCATGTGACTCCTGGTGAAGTGTGCGGACAACGGGATCTCCCGTACTCCGAGGAGGTTGTCCATGGCCCTCCGCACGTCCCCACTCCGCCGCCGGTTGGCGCTGGCCGTCGCCGTCGGGCTCGGCTTCGTCACCGTCGCCGCCGGGCCGGTCTCCGCCCGACCCGCCCCCGACCCGGAACCGGCCGCCGCCGCGTACCGGGTGCTCGGCCCGCGCACCGTCGCCGACCGGAACGCCGTCGCCCGCACCGGCGCGGCGATCGACTACTCCGAACACGGCGTGCTGCACGTCTCGGCCACCCGGGCCGAGGCGGCGGCGATCACCCGGCTGGGCTTCCGGCTGGAGTCGGACCCCGCCCCGAGCCACCACGACCACGACCACGCCGGCACCCTCGCCTTTCCGCCGGCCGACTCCAACTACCACGACTACGCGGAACTGACCGCCGTCGTGAACCAGGCGGTCGCGGACCATCCGGCCATCGCCCGCAAGATCAGCATCGGTACGTCGTACGAGGGCCGCGACCTGATGGCGGTGAAGATCTCCGACAACGTCGGCACCGACGAGAACGAGCCGGAGATCCTCTTCAACGCTCAGCAGCACGCCCGGGAGCACCTGACCGTCGAGATGGCGATCTACCTGCTCAACCTCTTCACCGACAGCTACGGCAGCGACTCCCGGATCAGCAACATCGTCAACTCCCGGGAGATCTGGATCGTGCCGACGGTCAACCCCGACGGCAGCGAGTACGACATCGCCACCGGCTCGTACCGCTCCTGGCGCAAGAACCGGCAGCCCAACAGCGGCTCCACCGCCGTCGGCACCGACCTGAACCGGAACTGGTCGTACCAGTGGGGCTGCTGCGGCGGCTCGTCCGGCAGCACCTCGTCGGACACCTACCGCGGCCCGTCCGCCTTCTCCGCCCCGGAGACCCAGGCCCTGCGCAACTTCGTCAACAGCCGGGTGGTCGGCGGGACGCAGCAGATCAAGGCCAACATCGACTTCCACACCTACTCACAGCTGGTGCTCTGGCCGTTCGGCTACACCACCGCGAACACCCCCACCGGGATGAGCGCCGACCAGTACAACACCTTCGCCACCATCGGCCAGCAGATGGCGAACACCAACGGCTACACCCCGGAACAGTCCAGTGACCTCTACGTCGCCGACGGCACCAGCATCGACTGGATGTGGGGCGCACACGGCATCTGGGCGTACACCTTCGAGATGTACCCGGGCTCGGCCACCGGCGGCGGCTTCTACCCGCCGGACGAGGTGATCCCCGCGCAGACCTCCCGCAACCGCGACGCCGTGCTGCTGCTCTCCGAGTACGCCGACTGCCCGTACCGGGCGATCGGCAAGCAGGCGCAGTACTGCGGTGGGGGCGGCGGGACCACGGTCTGGTCGGACACCTTCGAGACGGCCACCGGCTGGACCATCAACCCGGCCGGCACGGACACCGCCACCACCGGGGCGTGGGAGCGGGGCGCCGCCCAGGCGACCAACTCCTCCGGGGCCAAGCAGCTCACCCCGTACGCGGGCGCCAACGACCTGGTCACCGGCCGGCTGGCCGGCACGGCGGCGGGTGACTACGACGTCGACGGCGGGGTGACCAGCGCCCGTTCCCCGGCGGTGACCCTCCCGGCCACCGGCACGCTCACCCTCTCGCTCGCCTGGTACCTGGCGCACGGGTCGAACGCCTCGTCGGCGGACTACCTGCGGGTCAGCGTGGTGCACAACGGTGGCACCACCACCCTGCTCAACCAGGCCGGTGCGGCCACCGACCGGGACGCCGCCTGGGCGGTGGCGAACCTCAACCTGACGCCGTACGCCGGGCAGTCGGTGCGGATCGTGGTGGAAGCCGCGGACGCCTCCGGCGCGAGCCTGGTCGAGGCGGCTGTGGACAACGTCACCATCACCAGTTCCTGATGCCCGGGTGGGCCCCGTTCCGCCCCCGACGGAGGCCCGCTCGATCGTCCTCCCCCTTCCCGTGCGATCCGCGCGGGAAGGGGGAGGACGTCAGGTGCCTCGGATCAGACCGGGCCGCAGAGGCGCTTGATGGAGGCGGGTGACCCGCTGTACGAGCGCCAGTACATCCCGTAGATGTACCGATCATTCTCCGCCGGAGGGCGGCCCTGCCAGAGGTCGGTGAGGTAGTACATCGAGCCGTACTGGTAGAAGCTCTTCGGGCAGTTGCCGTACGGCTCGGGTCCGGCCAGCGCCGGTGAGGCGACGGCCAACGTGCCGCCCGTGCCGAGAACGGCGGCGGCGACGAGGGTGGCACCGATCCGTCGGGCGCTGCCCCGCTTCGTTCCCGAACGAGGGATTCCGCTCATATTGATCATCGTTGAAACCTAACAGGTCCCTCGCCACTCGGCTGTCCCGTTCATCCTCGACTGTCAGGCAGGTCCGGGTGGTCGGCCGGCCAGCGTCACCGCGCGGAGAGCGGCCAGGGTGGGTGCGTTACCGTGGCTCCGACCAACCGCAGCGAAGCCGGTGTGAAACCGGCGCTGTCCCGCAACTGTGATGCCCCGCCCGTCGGGGACGAGCCAGGTCGCCTGCGTCGTGGTCGCGACACGCGCTCTCGAGGAAGGGCGCCTCGCGGACGGGTACGCAGGTTCCTGTCGGCGAAGCACCACACTCCTCGACCGACAGGAGGACAGATGTCCGGACGTACCCCCCGGCTGCTCGCCGCGACCCTCGCGGTGGCGGCGCTGACCCTCGGCGCCTGCGCCGAGAAGACCTCGAACGACACCCCCGCCGCCGGCAGCAGCGGCTCGGCGGCCACCTTTCCCGTCACGGTCGGCAAGCTGACGCTGGACAAGCGCCCCGAGAAGATCGTCTCACTGTCGCCGAGCGCGACCGAGATGCTCTTCGCCATCGGCGCCGGCAAGCAGGTCACCGCCGTCGACGACAACTCGAACTACCCGCCGGAGGCGCCGAAGAGCGACCTGTCCGGCTTCCAGCCCAACGCCGAGGCGATCGCGGCCAAGACGCCCGACCTGGTGGTGCTCTCCAACGACACCAACAAGATCGTCGACCAGCTCACCACGCTGAAGATCCCGGTCCTGCTCACCCCGGCGGCGGCCACCCTGGACGACTCCTACCAGCAGATCACCGACCTGGGCGCGCTGACCGGTCACCCGGCCGAGGCCGCCGACGTCACCAGGCGGATGAAGGACGACATCGCCAAGCTGGTGAAGGATCTGCCGCAGCGGACGGAGAAGCTCACCTACTTCCACGAGCTGGGCCCGGAGCTCTACACCGCCACCAGTAAGACCTTCATCGGCTCGATCTACGCGCTGGTCGGCCTGGAGAACATCGCCGACGCCGCGGATGCCGACGGCAAGAACGGCGGATACCCGCAGGTTTCCCAGGAGCTTGTCGTCAAGGCCGACCCCGATTTCATCTTCCTCGGCGACGTGAAGCAGGCGAAGCAGAGCGCGGCCACCGTCAAGGCCCGCAGCGGCTGGGCCGGCCTGACCGCGGTCAGGGAGAACCGGATCGTCGAGCTGGACGACGACATCGCCTCGCGCTGGGGCCCGCGGGTGGTCGACCAGGTTCGGACCATCGTCGACGCGGTCGCCAAGGTACCGGCGTGACCATCCACCCTCGATGACCGTGCGAGCCACCGGACGTCGACCGGTCGGGACCTCTGACGCGTCCCGTCCGGTCGGCGTGCCCGGTACCCGACGGGGCGGCACGCCGGCCTCCACCGGTACGGCCAGGCCGGCCGGGCTGCGCCGGCGCTGGCTGGCCGCCGGGCTGGCCGCGGTGCTGGTCGCCCTGATCGCCGGGGTGTCGCTCGGTCCGGTCAGCCTGCCACCCGGCAGCGTCGCCGCCGAGCTGCTGAACCTGCTGCCCGGGGTGCACCTCGACAGCGGCCTGACCGCCGGTGAGATCGCCATCGTCACCGAGCTGCGGCTGCCCCGGGTGGTGCTCGGGCTGCTGGTCGGTGCGCTGCTCGCCCTGGCCGGCGGCGCGTACCAGGGGGTGTTCCGCAACCCGCTGGCCGACCCGTACCTGCTGGGCGTGGCGGCCGGGGCGGGGCTGGCGGTCACCGCGGTGATCGCCCTCGGTGCGGGCGGGGAGGCGCTGACCGGGCTGCCGCTGACCGTGCCGCTGGCCGCGTTCGCAGGCTCCCTCGGGGCGGTGGCGATGACGTACCTGCTGGGGGTGGCCGGCGCGCGCGGCCGATCCCCGGCGACGCTGATCCTGGCCGGGGTGGCGGTCTCGGCGTTCCTCTCGGCCGGGCAGACGTACCTGCTGCAACGGCACTCGGACAGCATCCAGATGGTCTACTCGTGGCTGCTCGGCCGGCTCGCCACCGCGGGCTGGCACGACGTGCTGCTGGTCCTGCCGTACTTCGTGCTGACCGCGGTCGTGGTCCTGCTGCACCGCCGGGAGCTGGACGTGCTGTCACTCGGCGACGACGAGGCCAGCAGCCTCGGGCTGCACCCGCAGCGCTCCCGCTACCTGCTGATCGCCGCCGCCTCGCTCGGCACCGCGGCGGCGGTCTCCGCCTCCGGGCTGATCGGCTTCGTCGGCATCATCGTCCCGCACACCGTGCGGCTGCTCGCCGGCTCCAGCTACCGGGTGATCCTGCCGCTCTCCATGCTCTTCGGCGGTGCGTTCCTGGCACTGACCGACGTGGCGGCCCGGACCGTCGCCGCCCCGGCCGAGATCCCGATCGGCGTGGTGACCGCGCTGCTCGGCGGCCCGTTCTTCGTCCTGGTGCTGCGCACCTCCCGGCGGATGCTCTCGTGACGCCCGCCGTCGATCTGCGCGACCTGCACGTCAAGCTCGGCGGAGTGCCGATCCTGGCCGGGGTCGACCTGACCGTGGCGCCCGGCGAGTGGGTCACCGTGATCGGCCCGAACGGCGCCGGCAAGTCGACCCTGTTGCGCGCCGTCGGCGGCCTGCTGCCCGCGTCGCACGCCGTCTCCCTCTTCGGTACGCCGCTGCGGGCCCTGCGCCCCCGCGAGCGCGCCCGGGTGGTGGCCACCGTCGCCCAGTCCCCGACCGTGCCGGCCGGGATGTCGGTGCTCGACTACGTCCTGCTCGGCCGCACCCCGTACATCCCGCCGCTCGGGCGCGAGTCCGCCGCCGACCTGGCGGCCGTGCACGAGGTGCTGGACCGGCTGGACCTGGCCGCGTTCCACGGCCGGGAGCTGGCCACCCTCTCCGGCGGTGAGCGGCAGCGGGTCTTCCTGGCCCGGGCGCTCGCTCAGGGCGCCACCCTGCTGCTGCTCGACGAGCCGACCAGCGCGCTGGACATCGGCCACCAGCAGGAGGTGCTGGAGCTGGTCGACCAGTTGCGCCGGGCGCACGGGCTGACCGTGTTCGCCACCATGCACGACCTCTCCGTCGCCGGCGAGTACGCCGACCGGCTGGTGCTGCTGGCCGGCGGCCGGGTGGTCGCGGCCGGCCCGCCCCGCGAGGTCCTCACCCAGGAGTTGCTCGCCACGCACTACCGCGCGCACGTCCGGGTCATCGACGGCGACCACGGCCCGCTGGTGGTGCCCATCCGCCCCTACTGACCCGGCCCTGCGGCGTGCGGCCGGATCACGCCGGGGTGGCCAGGGCGATGACGGAGAAGAGGGCGCCCTGGGGGTCGCGGAGGGCGGCCAGGCGGCCCTGTGGGATGTCCCGGGGCGGGACGAGGATGCTGCCGCCGATCGCGGCGGCCCGGGCGGCGGTGGCGTCGGCGTCCGCCACCGCGAAGTAGACCGACCAGTAGGCCGGCATGTCGGCGGGGAAGTCGTCGCCGAGCGGCGGCATCATGCCCGCCACGATCCGCGCCCCGCACCGCCAGCCGGTGTAGGCGGCCGGCCCCATCGGCTGGTCCTCCGGATGCCAGCCGAAGACCAGCTCGTAGAAGGCCTTCGCGCCCTCCGGGTCCGGGGTGACCAGCTCGTTCCAGCTCATCGCGCCGGGGACGTTGAACAGCTCCGCCCCGGTCATCGCCATCGGCTGCCAGACGCTGAACACTGCGCCGGCCGGGTCCGCGAAGACCCCCATCCGCCCCTGGTCGAAGACGTCGAACGGGTCGACCAGCACCTGCCCGCCCGCCGAGGAGACCCGGGTGGCGGCCAGGTCGGCGTCGTCGGTGGCGACGTAGGTGGACCAGATCGGCACCTGGTCCGGGGTGGCCGGTGGTCCCGCGCCGGCCACCGCCCGGCCGTCCTTGAGGAAGATGGTGTAGCCGCCCGCCTCCGGCTCGGGCGCGACCCGGCCGGTCCAGCCGAACAACTCCGGGTAGAAGCGCTTCGCGCCCTCCAGGTCGGGGGTGGCCAGGTCGGTCCAGCAGGGCGTGCCGGGCTCGACGCCGCTCACGGTGGCCCCTCTCCGCCGGTGGCGGCCGCCGACGGCACGCCCTGGCGGCATCGTGGCACCGTCCCGCCCTCGGGTGCGGGGGAAACGGACGAAAGGTCAGCCGTACCGGCGACCCTCGTCCCGCTCAGCCGGCCGGGTCGGTCAGCGGGGCGGGCAGCGGCGTGGTGTGCAGCACGGCGAGCCGGGAGACCGCCCGGGTCAGCACCACGTAGAGGCGGTGCAGGCCGCGCGGCTCGGCGGCGACGATCGCGGCCGGCTCGACGACCACCACGTGGTCGTACTCCAGGCCCTTGGCCAGCGTCGCGGGGACGACGGTGACCCGCGCCGCGGTCTCGACGTCGTCGGCGGTCGCGGTCTGCACCCCGGCGGCGGCCAGCGCCGCGCGCAGCCGCTCCACCGCGTCGTCGGCGGCGATCACGCCGACGGAGCCGTCGTGCGCGAGCGCCGCCCGCACCTCGGCCACCGTCGCCGCCTCCAGGTCGGTCACGGTACGCACGTCCAGCGTGCCGTCGCGGCGCAGCGACTCCGCCGCGGGTACGTCGACGGCGAGCGCGGGCAGCAGCCGGTTGGCGAACGCCACCACCGCCGCGGGCACCCGGAAGCCAACGCTCAGCGGGACCACCGCCGCGTCCGGCTTGCCCAGGTGGGTCAGGGATTCCCGCCAGTCGGTGGCGGCCCACGGGGCGGTGCCCTGGGCCAGGTCGCCGAGGAGGGTGATCGAGCCGTGTTCGCTGCGCCGGGCGATGGCCCGGCACTGCATGGGGGAGAGGTCCTGCGCCTCGTCCACCACCACGTGCCCGAAGCCGCCGGGCCGCTCGATCAGCCCGGCCGCCTCGTCGATCAGCACCGCGTCGGCGGCGGTCCACCGCGTCGCCTTCGGAGTCCGCCCCAGCTTCGTCCCGGTCCGCGCGGCGGTGCCGGCGCCCACCAGCAGCGCCTGTTCCTCGGCGGTGAGCAGTCCGTCGGCGGCGGCGGCGAGCACCTGCGGGTCGCCGAGCAGCGTGTGCACCAGGCCGTCCGGGGTGAGCGCCGGCCAGACCGCGTCCAGGAAGGCGGCGACCGGCCGGGCCTTACCCGTCCGGCGCAGCCAGGCGTCGCTCGGGGACTCGGCCCGGCGCGCCTCGGCCTGGCGTTGCAGCAGCCCCACCACCCGGGCCCGGACGCGCTCCCGGCCGGTGGCGTACGGCAGCCCCTCCCGACGGGTCTCCGTGACCACCCGGTGCAGCGGGTCGAGGCCGATCCGCCAGCGGAACGAGCCGTCCGACACCATGATCGGCTCGGTGGGCGCGCCGATGTGCGCGTCGACGGCCCGGCGTAGCACCTCGGCCATCCGGACGTCGTGCTTGAGGGTGGCGACGGCGGGGTCGTCGACCGCGCGCACCGGTACCCGGCTGACCAGGTCCTCGACCGTGGCCTGCTCGACCTCGACCTCGCCGAGCGCCGGCAGCACCGCCGCGATGTACGACAGGAAGGCCCGGTTCGGTCCGACGATCAGCACGCCGGAGCGGCGCAGCCGTTCCCGGTGCAGGTAGAGCAGGTACGCGGCCCGGTGCAGCCCGACGGCCGTCTTGCCGGTGCCCGGCGCGCCCTGGACGCAGATCGAGTCGGCCAGGTCGGCCCGGACCAGTTCGTCCTGCTCGGGCTGGATGGTGGCGACGATGTCGCGCATCGGGCCGACGCGGGGGCGCTCGATCTCGGCGGTGAGGATCCGGCTGGCGGTGCCCAATTCCTCACCCCGGTCCAGATGTTCGTCCTCGAAGCTGGTCAGCGCCCCGGCGCTGAACCCGAACCGCCGCCGGACGGCGACGCCCTGCGGGTCGCGGGCGCTGGCCCGGTAGAACGACCGGGAGACCGGGGCCCGCCAGTCCAGCACCAGCGGCTCGCCCCGCTCGTCGGTGACGTGCCGCCGGCCGACGTGGTAGTCGCGTCCGGCATGGTCGGGATCCGTCTGCCCGAAGTCGAGCCGGCCGAAGAAGAGCGGGGTGGTCGGGTCGTCGGCCAGCTCCTTGACCCGCCGGGCCATGTGCCGGCCGAGCTGCTCGGCGGTATAGGCGTCCCCGGCGACCTTGTCGCCGGTGGCGAAGAGCGCTTCGGCGCGTTCGCGCATCCGGCGCAGCGCGGCGCGGGAGGTGTCCAGGTGGGCCCGCTCGGCGGCGAGCTGCCCGTCGAGGGTGGCGGCCGGGTCGGTGGTGGGCGTGACGGCACGGGTCATCCGAGGCGACCTTCCGGTGGCGTTCGTGTGATCGGTTGACCTGGGCCGCCCGGCGCTCCGTCAGGCGCGGTACCGGCTGTGCCCGGTGAAGAGAGGCGCGCGGTGCGCGCGCGGCGCTCCACGTTACGCCTCGCCGCCGGTGGCGACCACGCATTTACCGCCGGCCCCCGGCTACCGGCCGGCGTCCGGAACCGGGCGGCAGCCCGGCCGTCGGGAGGTGCTCTACCCGTCGCTGTGGAGCTGCTGCGGACCCGCCGGGGTGGCCGGCGGACCGCAACCGCCACGGCCGCGACCGCGACGCCGGCCGTGCCGGCCTGGCGGCTGCGGCGTGATCCGCTGCTGCTGGCCATGGTGGTCAGCACGGCGGCGGTGATCGCCGCGGTCGGCGGCATCAACGTGATCGAGGTGTTCTTCATCCGCGACACGCTCGACGGTTCGCCCACCGTCTACGGCCTGGTCGGCGCGGCCTGGATGGCCGGCATGCTGCCGGGCAGCTGGCTCGCCGCCCGGCTGGCTCGCCGGCTCACCGACGACGGTGCCCTGGTGTACGGCGTGCTGGCCACCCTCGGCGGCTGCTGTCTGATGGTGGTCCTCGCGTCGGCCGTGCCGTCGGCCGGGCTGCTGGTCCCGCTCTGGCTGGTGGCCGGCGCGGCGAACGGCGGCGAGAACGTCTTCGCCAACGTGCTGACCGCCCGGCGGGCCCCCGAGGCGCTGCGCGCCCGGGCGTACGCCGCCTACGGAGCGGCCGTCCAGGGCGGCTCGATGGCCGGGTACCTGGTCGGCGGCGCGCTGCTCGCGGTGCTGCCGCCGCGGCCGTTGATCGCGCTGGCCGGGAGCGCCGGCCTGCTGGTCGTCCTCGCGTTCGTGCCCGTCGTCGTCCGCGCCGTCCGGCACGCGGGAATCGCTGCCGGCCCGGTCGAACCGGCGGCGGCCGGCGACCGGGTCCCGGCTGCGGAGTTGGCCACTCCCGGGCCGGGCCGCTGAGCCGGGCGAGGAGCACGGGGATACCGTCGGGTCATGGTTGAACGCGTGGCGCGCCCCCGGGTCGGACACATCCAGTTCCTGAACTGCCTGCCCATCTACTGGGGTCTGATGCGCTCCGGCGCGCTGCTCGACGTCGACCTGCACAAGGACTCGCCGGACCGGCTGAGCGCCGCGCTGGTCGCCGGTGACCTGGACATCGGGCCCGTCTCGCACGTGGAGTACCTGCGCCACGCCGACGAGCTGCTGCTCCTGCCCGACCTGGCGGTCGGCAGCGACGGGCCGGTGCTCTCGGTCAACGTGGTCTCCACGAAGCCGCTGGCCGAGCTGGACGGCGGCCGGGTGGCGCTCGGCTCCACCTCGCGTACCGGGGTGCTGCTCGCCCAGCTCCTGCTCGCCGACCGGTACGACGTCCGCCCCGACTACTTCCGCTGCCCGCCGGACCTGACCCAGATGCTGCTGGAGGCCGACGCGGGGGTGCTCATCGGCGACGTGGCGCTGCGCGCGCTCTACGAGGCGCCGCGCCGGGGGCTGGAGGTCACCGACCTCGGGCAGGCCTGGCGGGAGTGGACCGGGCTGCCGATGGTCTTCGCCGTCTGGGCGGTACGCCGCGACTTCGCCGCCGCCCACCCGGGCCTGGTCAAGGAGGTGCACGAGGCGTTCCTGCGCTCCCGTGACCTGTGTCTGGCCGAGCTGGACCAGGTGGCCGAGGCGGCCGCCCGCTGGGAGCCGTTCGACGCGGCGACGCTGGCCACGTACTTCCGTGCCCTCGACTTCTCCCTCGGCGAGCGGCAGGTGGCCGGGCTGCGCGAGTTCGCCCGGCGGGCCGCGGCGATCGGCGAGGCCCCGGCGCTGCCGGACGGCGGCCCCGAGTTCTTCGCCGGCTGATTTACGTCGGGGGCGCGGTCAGGTGCCCGGGCGGAGCACCGCCTCGGTGATCTTCTGGCAGTTCTTCATGCCGTACTCGACGCCCGAGCCGATCGGGTAGCGGACCATCACGCCCATCGTCCAGGTGTCGCCGATGGCCAGGCAGTTGACGTGCCACTCCTGCTCGCGGGTCCGGTCGACCCAGCCGTTCTTGATGGCGATGGTCTTCCGCTCGGCGGTCGGGAACGCCTTGCGGATGCCGAAGTCGCCCGCGCCGCGCACCAGCCGCATCTCGCCGAGCAGCCACTTGGTCCACTTCGGACCAGCGGCGCGTCCGTCGGCGATGCACGCGCCGAGCCGGGCGGT
This sequence comes from Micromonospora sp. URMC 105, assembly GCF_051386295.1. NCBI lineage: Bacteria > Bacillati > Actinomycetota > Actinomycetes > Micromonosporales > Micromonosporaceae > Micromonospora > Micromonospora sp. URMC 105. The sequence continues at coordinate 16,821 of NZ_JBPQTL010000040.1, forward strand.
GTCCCGGGGGGAGAGGTTGGTCCGGCTCCAGCCGCCGTCGGCGGCCGGGCTGCTGTCGGTGGTCTTGCAGATGGAGATCATCCGCTTGATCGACGCGGACCGGCCGATGCCGGTGTAGAACTGCTCGGCGCGGGTGTTGTCGCTGTCCCGGATGATGCGGGTGGCGTCGGCGAGCTTGGCGTCGCTCGGGGTCTGCCCGGCCTCGGCGGCCTTGCGCAGGTAGTCGGCGACGATCCAGGCCTTGATCAGCGACGCGGTGGTGCTGGTCTCGCCCATGTTCTCCGAGCCGATGATCTTTCCGGTCCGGGTGTCCAGGACGCTCCAGGCGTACCAGCCCTTGAGGTCGAGGTCGATCTGCTCGTCGGAGAAGGGCAGCGGCGCCGGCGCCGGGGTGGGGGTCGGCTTCGGACGGTTGCTGCGGTCGGTGGGCCCGGCGGTGGAGCGGTCCGTCGTGGGCGGCTCGCCCCACTGCGAGGCGGCGGCCGACTCCAGCGGCGAGCCGGGCAGCAGCCGCAGCGACACCAGCACCAGGCCGATCAGGATGGCGGCGAAGGCGGCCAGCTTCAGCGGCGTGGCGTCCCGCCGGTCAGCGCGGCGGCTGCGGGCCATCAGAGCTCACCGGCCGGCTGGGGCGGCGGCGGTACCTGGTTCAGCTGCTGGGGCACCTTCAGTGCCGCGCCGGGCTGTGGCGTCACCAGCTGGGTGGCGACGCTGGCGCAGACCTTCGCGCCGTAGTCCAGCTTGCTGCTCTGCGGGTAGCGCAGCATCACCGCGAGGCTCCACTTGTCCGTGACGGCGAGGCAGCTCACGTGCCAGTTGCCGTCGTAGCTGAGCGGGGTCCAGCCGTTCTTGATGGCGACCGGGCCCTGCGCCTTGATCGCGGCGGGCAGTCCGTCGACGATGCCCCACTTGCCGCCGCCCGACCGGAGCTGCTGGGTCTTGACGCTACCGCGGACCTTGCTCATCTCGTCCAGCACCCACTTGGTCCACTTCTGGCCGGCCGCCCTGCCGTCGGCGATGCAGTCGCCGAGCCGGGCGGCGTCGCGCGGGGACATCCGGGTGAAGCTCCAGTAGCCCTCGTAGCCGGCCACGTTGCCGCGCTTGGTGTCGGTGAGGCCGCAGATGCTGATCGCCCGCTTGATCACCGGGCCCGGCTGGCCGCCGGCCGGCACCTTGTAGGAGCCGCCCGCCGCGGCGTAGACCTGGTTCGCCGCGGTGTCGTTGCTGTCCCGGATGGCCAGGCTCGCGGCCTTCTTGAGCGCCGCCGTCGGCTGCTTGTCGCCGAGCTGGCGCAGGTAGTCGGCGACGATCCACGCCTTGATCATCGACTCGGTCGAGCTGGTAGACGCCATGTTCTTCGAACCGGCGATCTTGCCCGTCCGCCGGTCCATCAGGGCCCAGCCGAAGAACTCGCCCTTGAAGTTCACCGACACCGGGCCGGCGGTGAGCGTCGGCGGCGGGGGCGTGGTGGGGGCCGGAACGGGGACCTGTTGCGCGCCGCCGCCGATGCCGCCCAGACCGTCGCCGTCGCCGGCCAGCTTCGCGTAGGCGGTCGGCACCAGCAGGCCGGCGCCGAGCAGGACTGCCAGAACGGCGAGCACCATGGTCACGCGAGATCGCATGAGTGGGTGAACTCCAGATGTCAGGGCCGGGGGGCCGGCTGTTTCCGCATGGTCGACTCGACCGCCGAGGCCGGGGGAGTGGCCGTCGTCGTGGTGCGATCGTCAGCAGCCGATCGGTGGTGACCGGGGGAAGTCTACGTCCGGACCGGCGACTCGCCAGAACCCGACGCTCGGCAACTTGCCGTTAAGCCGTGATAAAGAGCCGGTATGCCGCTCTTAGGGGGATTCATCTTCGGCAAGTGACGCATGTCACAGCCCTGCCCGGGTGCAGGTGTCAACCGAGAGCGGCTGTCCGGTGACGCAAAGACCTTTCGGAATCCTGTTACACCCTCTGGTGTCGCGGGGGCCGAGCTGTAACACTTGGGCCATGTATGGCAACGACTTCGCCGCCGAGGGGGACGCCCCGGGCGGTGACCTGCTCGGTCAGGTCGAGGCGGCCGAGGCCGCGCTACGGGAGGCCGCGGCGCGCGGCCGGCGCGGCGCGCCGGAGCCCGGTGCGGACCTGGCGGCGTACTTCGCCGAGGTCATCGACGCGGACCAGAAGATCGAGCCGCGCGACTGGATGCCCGAGGCGTACCGCAGGACGCTGATCCGGCAGATCGCCCAGCACGCGCACTCCGAGATCATCGGCATGCAGCCCGAGGGGAACTGGATCAGCCGGGCCCCGTCGCTCAAGCGCAAGGCGATCCTGCTGGCCAAGGTGCAGGACGAGGCCGGCCACGGGCTCTACCTCTACGCGGCGGCCGAGACCCTCGGCATCAGCCGCGACGAGCTGGTCGAGATGCTGCTCAACGGGCGGCAGAAGTACAGCTCGATCTTCAACTACCCCACCCTGACCTGGGCCGACGTGGGCGCCATCGGCTGGCTCGTGGACGGCGCCGCGATCGTCAACCAGGTGCCGCTCTGCCGCTGCTCCTACGGGCCGTACGCGCGGGCGATGATCCGGGTCTGCAAGGAGGAGTCGTTCCACCAGCGGCAGGGCTACGAGATCCTGCACACGCTGGCGCACGGCACCCCGGCGCAGAAGGCGATGGCCCAGGACGCCGTCGACCGCTGGTGGTACCCGTCGCTGGCGATGTTCGGCCCGCCGGACGGGGACTCGACCCACTCCGCGCAGTCGATGGCCTGGAAGATCAAGCGCTTCTCCAACGACGAGCTGCGCCAGCGCTTCGTGGACATGTGCGTGCAGCAGGCCGAGATCCTCAATCTCACCCTGCCCGATCCGGACCTGCGCTGGAACGACGAACGGCAGTCGTACGACTACACCCAGCCGGACTACGACGAGCTGATGCGGGTGATCAAGGGCGAGGGCCCGTGCAACCGGCAGCGGATGGAACACCGCCGCCGCGCCCACGACGAGGGCGCCTGGGTACGCGAGGCCGCCGCGGCGTACGCCGCCAAGCGGGCGCAGCAGAGGGAGAAGGTGGCCGCGTGAGCAAGGAATCCTCGCCACTGTGGGAGGTCTTCGTCCGGGCCCGGCGCGGGCTGTCGCACACCCACGTCGGCAGCCTGCACGCGCCGGACGCCGAGCTGGCCCTGCGCAACGCCCGCGACCTCTACACCCGCCGCCAGGAGGGGGTGTCGATCTGGGTGGTGCCGGCGAGCGCCATCACCGCGTCCAGCCCCGACGAGAAGGACGCCTTCTTCGACCCGGCCGCCGACAAGGTCTACCGCCACCCCACCTTCTACGAGGTGCCGGACGGGGTGGCGCACCTGTGAACGGCCCCTTCGACTTCACCCTCGCGCTCGCCGACGACGCCCTGGTCGCTGCGCAGCGGCTCGGCGAGTGGGCCACCCGCGCGCCGGAGATGGAGGAGGACATCGCGCTGGCCAACATCGCCCTCGACCAGCTCGGCGCGGCGCGCCTGCTGCTGTCGTACGCGGGCGAGCTGGAGGGCGCCGGCCGGGACGAGGACGCGCTGGCGTACCTGCGCGACGACCGCGAGTTCCGCAACTGTCTGCTGGTGGAGCTGCCCAACGGCGACTTCGCGGTGACCATGGTGAAGCTGCTGCTGCTCTCGGCGTACCAGCTGCCGCTCTACACCGCGCTGGCCGGCTGCGCCGACGAGCGGCTCGCCGCGATCGGGGCCAAGGCGCGCAAGGAGTCCGCCTACCACCTGGACCACAGCTCGCTCTGGGTGAAGCGGCTCGGCGACGGCACCGAGGAGTCGCACCGGCGGGCCCAGGCCGCGCTGGATCTTGTGTGGCCGTACCACCACGAGTTCTTCACGGCGGACCCGGCGGCGCCGGTCGACCCGGCCACCCTGCGGGCCGACTTCGACACGTGCGTGTCCGCCGTGCTCGACGAGGCGACGCTGACCCGGCCGCAGACCGGCTGGGCGCCGGCCGGTGGGCGCGAGGGCGTGCACACCGAGCACCTGTCGTACCTGCTCGCCGAGATGCAGGTGCTGCACCGCGCCCATCCGGGGGCGAAGTGGTGAATGCGCGGGACGCCGTGGCGGCGGTGGTGGACCCGGAGATCCGGGTGATCACCATCGACGAGCTCGGCATCCTGCGGGCGGTCGACGAGGACCCGGCCACCGGCCGGGTCGTGGTCACCATCACCCCCACCTACACCGGCTGCCCGGCGATGGACGTGATCCGCGCCGACATCCGCCGGGCCCTGGCCGGCGCCGGCCACCCCGACGCCGAGGTGCGCACGGTCTACAGCCCGGCCTGGAGCACGGACTGGATCTCCGAGCGCGGCCGGGCGAAGCTGGCCGCCGCCGGCATCGCCCCGCCGGCCCCGGTACGCGCGGGTAACCTGGTTCCCCTGTCGCTGTCCGTGCGCTGCCCGCGCTGCGGCTCGCCGGAGACCGAGCAGGTCAGCCGGTTCGGCTCCACCGCGTGCAAGGCCCTGTGGCGCTGCCGCTCCTGCTCCGAACCCTTCGACCACCTGAAGGCGCTGTGACTGTCACCATCACCCGACCGGTCCGCCGCCGGCCGGCCTTCCACCCGCTGCACGTCGCCGCCGTCGACCGGCTCACCGAGGACGCCGTGGCGATCACCTTCGCCGTGCCCGAGGAGTTGCGGGAGGCCTTCGCGTTCTCCGCCGGCCAGCACCTCACCGTGCGCCGCGTGGGTGCCGACGGCGCGGACGTGCGGCGGTCGTACTCGATCTGCTCCACCCCCGACGACCTGGCCCGGCACGGCCGGTTGCGGATCGGCGTGCGGGAGATTCCGGGCGGGGCGTTCTCCGCGTTCGCCTGCGGGGCGCTGCGCAGCGGGGACACGGTCGAGGTGCTGCCCCCGCTGGGGCACTTCACCACGGCGTTCGCGCCGGACCGGGCCCGGCACTACGGCGCGGTGGTCGCCGGTTCCGGCATCACCCCGGTGCTCTCGCTGGTCGCGACCGCCCTGGCCGTCGAGCCGGCCAGCACCTTCACCCTGGTGTACGGCAACCGCACGGCCAACACGGTGATGTTCGCCGAGGAGCTGGCCGACCTGAAGGACCGCTACCCGACCCGGCTGCACCTGGTGCACGTGCTCTCCCGCGAGCAGGGCGAGTCGCCACTGCTGTCCGGGCGGATCGACGCCGAGCGGCTGGGCCGGCTGCTGGAGACGATCGTGCCGGGCGACGCCATCGAGGAGTGGTTCCTCTGCGGCCCGTACGGCATGGTGGTGGCCGCCCGGGAGCTGCTGACCGGCCGGGGCCTGCCGGAGTCGGCGGTGCACACCGAGCTGTTCCACGTCGACGCCCCGCCGGAGCCGGTGCGCCGCCCCGGCGACGAGCCGGGCGCCGGGGCGGAGGTGACGATCGTGCTCGACGGCCGCTCGTCGCGCTTCACCATGGGACGCGACGAGCGGGTGCTGGACGCGGCGCTCAAGGTCCGCGGCGAGTTGCCGTACGCCTGCAAGGGTGGCGTCTGCTCGACCTGCAAGGCCAAGGTCGTGGACGGGGCGGTGACGATGGCCCGCAACTACGCCCTGGAGCCCGACGAGGTGGCCGCCGGGTACGTGCTGACCTGCCAGTCCAGCCCGACGACCGACAAGCTCACGGTCGACTACGACGCCTGACGACCCGCGCCGCCGCACGCTGACGGCCTATCCGGGGCGACGGCCGGGACGGATCGCTGCGCGCTTCCTCACCTTGCGCTACACGCTGTGGGAGCGCCGCTGAGCCCGGCGCGCCGGGCCGCTCGGCGCTCGTGGGGTGCGGGTCACCGGTGGCGGTGCCCGGTGCGGTGCCGCCGCAGCCCGACGTAGGCTCGGGGGCGTGACGGTGAGCCGGGAGATCGACGACATCCTGCAGCGCGGCGCGGACGGCGGGCGGATCACGCCCGAGGAGGCCCTGCTGCTCTACACCGAGGCGCCCTTCCACGCGCTGGGCGAGGCGGCGGACGCGGTACGCCGGCGGCGCTACCCCGACAACATCGTCACGTACCTGATCGACCGCAACATCAACTACACCAACGTCTGCGTGACGGCGTGCAAGTTCTGCGCGTTCTACCGGGCCCCCAAGCACAAGGAGGGCTGGACCCACCCGACCGAGGAGATCCTGCGCCGCTGCGGCGAGGCGGTCGAGCTGGGCGCCACCCAGGTGATGCTCCAGGGCGGCCACCACCCGGACTACGGCGTCGAGTACTACGAGGAGCTCTTCTCCTCGGTCAAGCAGGCGTACCCGCAGCTCGCCATCCACTCGATCGGGCCGAGCGAGATCCTGCACATGGCGAAGGTCTCCGGCGTGAGCCTGGACGAGGCCATCGCCCGGATCAAGGCCGCCGGTCTGGACTCGATCGCCGGCGCCGGCGCGGAGATGCTGCCCGACCGGCCGCGCAAGGCCATCGCCCCGCTCAAGGAGTCCGGCGCGCGCTGGCTGGAGGTCATGGAGCTGGCCCACCGGCAGGGCATCGAGTCGACCGCGACGATGATGATGGGCACCGGCGAGACCAACGCCGAGCGGATCGAGCACCTGCGGATGATCCGCGACGTGCAGGACCGCACGCGGGGCTTCCGGGCGTTCATCCCGTGGACGTACCAGCCGGAGAACAACCACCTCAAGGGGCGCACCCAGGCGACCACCCTGGAGTACCTGCGGCTGGTCGCGGTCTCCCGGCTCTTCTTCGAGACCGTGCCGCACCTGCAGGCGTCCTGGCTCACCACCGGCAAGGACGTCGGGCAGCTCGCGCTGCACATGGGCGTGGACGACCTCGGCTCGATCATGCTGGAGGAGAACGTCATCTCCTCGGCCGGCGCGCGGCACCGCTCCAACCTGCACGAGCTGATCGGCATGATCCGCTCGGCGGGCCGGATCCCCGCGCAGCGGGACACCCTCTACCACCGCCTCGCGGTGCACCACACCCCGGCGGACGACCCCACCGACGAGCGGGTGGTCTCGCACTTCTCCTCGATCGCCATGCCGGGCGGCGGCGCCGGGAAGTCCCTGCCGCTGGTCGACGCCCGCTGACGCTCGCGGCGACGCAGCCGACCCCACGGGTACGAGAAGGGGCACGGCGGCCGTCGGAATGGTGACGGGACGGCGTACGGGGCAGCGCGGCGGACGACGCGCCGCTAGCCTGCGCCGTACCTGTCGTCTTCCCACGGGGGGAACCCTTCCATGATCTTCCGTAACCGGCCGCTGGCGCGGCTGGGCGCCGCCGCGCTGCTCGCCTCCGGCGCGTTCACCGTCCTCGGCACCCCGGCGTACGCCGACAACCCGGCCAACGATCTGTCGCTGGACGTCGCGGGCACCCGCGTCGCGGCGGGCACCGAGGGCAAGGCCGCCTTCGTCAAGCTCTCCAACAAGGGCGAGAGCACGCCGACCGAGGTCACGCTCACCGTCGACGTGTCCAAGCTGGACCCGGCCCAAGGTGGAGGCCGCCCCGCTGCTCGCCGGGTGCGAGGAGGACACGGTCGAGGGACGGCGCACCTGGCTGTGCCCGCTGGCCGAGCACGAGATCCCGACGCCGGGCGCGACCCTCGAGCTGCCGGTGTTCCTCTTCAAGGACACCGACGCGATCAAGGGTGACTACTCGGCGCCCGTCACGTTCCGCGTGGTCTCGGCCAACGACACCGACACCGGGAACAACGTCCGGACCACCCAGGTGGAATTCACCACGGAGAACGGCGTCGACCTGCTGGTGCTGGCGCCGGACGTCCGCAGCCAGGTCGTCTGGCGGGCCGACGGCGAGCCGGACGTGAAGAAGCCGATCCTGAACCCCGGCGACGAGACCACCGTCTTCGCGCTCATCGTCAACCAGGGCGACATGATCGCCGACGGCGTCGACCTGACGATGTCCCTGCCCAAGGGCGTCACCTTCAGCACCGACCTGAAGGAGTGCAGGTACACCGCCGACCGGCGTACCGCCGACTGCGAGAGTGGCCTCACCCGGCTCAAGCCGGGCCAGGACCTGTACGGCTTCTTCCCGGTAAAGGTCGCGGCCGACCTCGACGCTCCGGTGAGCCTGACCGGCGGCGCGGTCGAGGTCAGCTCCCGGGGTGCCCTGCCGGCCACCGAGCGGAGCCTGGCCACCACCCCCAGCAAGCTGCCCTCGTTCCTCACCACCACCGCTCCGGCCGGGCTGGCGAAGGACGTGGACCCGAGCGACAACAGCGACAACTTCGCGGTGATCGTGGCCGCCCCGACCGGCGGCGAGGGTGGCGGCGGTGGCCTGCCGGTGACCGGCCCGCAGGCGGGTCTGATCGGCGGCGTCGGCGTGGCGGTGCTGGCTGCCGGTGGCGCGCTCTTCGTGCTGGCGCGGCGTCGCCGGGTGGTCCTGGTGACCCCGGGCGACGAGAAGCCGACCGCCTGACCGGCGGGAGTGGATCGACCGGCCTCGCCGCGTCCGGGGTCCGTCGGTCGGACGGGCAGCCGTGGCGGCCGTTCGGACGACGTCGCGGGTGGGCATCCGGCACAAGCCCGGTGATCCGGACGATCGCCTGGTGGCGGCTGGGGCACAGCTCGGAAACGATCGGCGCGCGGGGATGGCGGGGCCCGGCCGGCGACGGCTAACGTGCGGCCGTCGCACCTGCTGTTCGTCGGGATTCGCCGGCGGCGGGATGCGAGCAGGCCGGGGGTACGTCCTCCATCGGCCCATGAGGGCCGTTCACATAACGCACGGCAGTGGGGGCGGGATGGGTGACCATCCCGCCCCCACTGTTTCGTCCGTCCGGACACCGATGGACGCGAATCGCACCGCTGCGCTGGCGTACGCGCGTCGATCTCCGATACCGTCCGCTCGGTCCGCAACCCATTCCACTGTCCCTAATCCCCGGGGGATCGATGACACTGCTCCACCGCTCGGCCCTGGCACGCGCCGGCGCCGTGGTCCTGCTCGCGGCCGGTGGCCTCGCCACCGTCGCCGCCCCGGCGCACGCCGCCGACCAGGCGGATCTCGAACTCGCCCCGGTCAGCTCCCAGTTGGCCAAGGGCGTCAAGGAGGCGAAGGCCAAGCCGTTCAAGTTCGCCGTCCACAACCTGACTCCGGCGGTCGACGCCAAGGCGGTCGTCGTCACCGTCGACACCGCGGGTCTGAACCCGAAGAAGGTCGGCTTCGTCACGCCGGCCGGCTGTGACCTGAAGGGGACGGTCTTCACCTGCCTGCTGGGCGACCTGCGCGGCGGTACCAGTGAGGACTTCGGCATCCCGCTGTTCAGCACCGGGGGCCGGGGCAAGGCCGGCACGCTGGACGTGTCCATCAGCTCCGCCACCGGCGACCCCGACAAGGACAACAACCAGGCCGACGTGGACGTCCGGGTCACCCGGGTCGGCTACGACCTGACCGCCTGGGTGCAGGACGTGCAGGCCAACGTCGTCGTCGACGGCGCGGCCGGCGACGAGCCCGACCTCAAGCCGGTCCCGCGCGGCGCTACGGTGCCGCTGGACTGGGCGGTCTACAACGACGGCAGCCGCCGGGCGACCGGCATCTTCTACGGGCTGACCCTGCCGGCCGGCGTGCGCTTCGCGCAGAAGCCGGAGGGCTGCATCGAGCAGGAGTTCCAGGGCAAGGCCCAGCTCTTCTGCGAGGACGCCGGCGCCGTCGTCAAGCCCGGGCAGTACTACACGGCGGACGTGCAGGTGACCGTCGGCGAGGACGTGACCCAGCCGGTGCTCCGCGAGGGTGACCTGTTCGCCGTGGGCCTCGACGGCGTCGAGGGGCAGCCGGAGGAGGAGCCGGAGGTCGCCACCCAGGCGCAGCGCAAGGCCTTCACCGAGGCCGACGAGCTGGACAACCACACGACCTTCGAGGCCTTCGTCGACCTGTCGGCGCAGCCGACGCCGACGCCGACCCCGACCGCCACGCCGAGCGGCCAGCCGACCGCGACCCCGACCTCGGGGGGCGGCAGCGGCGGCGGTGACGGCGGTCTGCCGGTGACCGGTGTGCAGGTCGGCGTGATCGGTGGCATCGGTGCCGGCGTGCTGCTCGCGGGTGGGGCGCTGCTGATGCTCTCCCGCCGGCGCAAGGTGGTGCTGGTGGCCCCGGGCGACGAGAAGTCCGAGAACTGATCCGACGCGAAAGGGCGGGGTGGGCGACCATCCCGCCCTTTCGCGTACCCGGGGGCGGCCGACCCTGCGACCGCCGCGCGGAGCCCGGCTGGCAGAGTGGAGGGGTGAGCCGTACCCCGCAGGGCCAGCGCGCCAGCCTGGACAAGCAGCCGCACGAGGTCGCCGCGATGTTCGACGGCGTGGCCGCCCGCTACGACCTGACCAACACCGTGCTCTCCTTCGGGCAGGACCGGTCCTGGCGGCGGGCGACCCGGGCCGCGCTCGACCTGCGGCCGGGGGAGCGGGTGCTGGACGTGGGCGCGGGCACCGGCGTCTCGACCGAGGAGCTGGCCCAGTCCGGGGCGTACGCGGTCGGCGCCGACCTGTCGCTGGGCATGCTGCACGCCGGCAAGCGGACCCGGCCGGGGGTGCCGCTGCTGGCCGGTGACGCACTGAAGCTGCCCTTCGCCGACGCAAGCTTCGACGCGGTGACGATCTCCTTCGCGCTGCGCAACGTCAACGACACCGACGCGGCCCTGCGCGAGCTGGCCCGGGTGACCAAGCCCGGTGGCCGCCTGGTGGTCTGCGAGTTCAGCACGCCGGTCAACCCGGCCTTCCGCACGGTCTACCTGTCGTACCTGATGCGGTCGCTGCCGGCGGTGGCGCGCGCGGTGTCCAGCAACCCCGACGCGTACGTCTATCTCGCCGAGTCGATCCGGGCCTGGCCGGACCAGGCCGCGCTCGCCGCGCGGGTCGGCGCGGCCGGCTGGGGGCGGGTGGCCTGGCGCAACCTGACCGGCGGCGTGGTGGCGCTGCACCGGGCGGTCCGCGACTGAGGCGGCCGGCGGGCCGCAACCCGGCCACCCGGTCTTGTTTCGTGAATATCCGATTTTGCTCCACTTTGCCCCGTAGGCTCGCCTCCATGACGGGACCAGACCAGGTGGGCGGAGCCACCGACGACGACGCCGCCGAACTCATCGCCCAGCTCAAGGAGCTGGCCGGCGCGGATCCGGCGGACGTCCGTCAGGTGGTCGCCGAGGTGCTCGCCGCGCTGGACCGCGCCGCCGGCGGCGCGCTGCGCGAACACCTGCCCGAGGCCATCCGCGTCGATGCCGGCCTGGACACCGCCGCACCGGCCCGTCACTGACCCCGAAGTGGACGCCGACCGGCGGATTTTCGGCAAGTTAGGTACCCCTCATCCGGCGCGGGTGTAACGCCGGTCATAGACTCCAACCCGATCGGCTTGTGAAGCATTTCACGAGCATGCGGGAGGAGGCGCAGATGACCGCGGTGGAGAACGACGCCGACGTGATCGTCGTGGGCGCCGGTCCCGGTGGATCGGCGACCGCGTACCACCTGGCGCGGCACGGCGTGCGCGTGCTGCTGCTGGAGAAGACCGAGTTCCCCCGGGAGAAGGTCTGCGGCGACGGGCTGACCCCGCGGGCCGTGCGGCAGCTCATCCGGATGGGCGTGGACACCTCGCCCGAGGCGGGCTGGCTGCACAACAAGGGCCTGCGCGTGATCGGCGGCGGGGTCCGCCTCGAACTGGACTGGCCCGACCTGGCCAGCTTCCCCAACTACGGCCTGGTCCGCACCCGGCTGGACTTCGACGACCTGCTCGCGCAGCGCGCGATCGCCGCCGGTGCCAAGCTGCGCACCAGCGTCAACGTGGTCGGCCCGGTGCTCGACGCCGACGACCGGGTGATCGGCGTGCAGGCCGAGGTCGGCCCGGACAAGGAGCCGGCCACCTTCCACGCCCCGCTGGTGGTCGCCGCCGACGGCGTCTCCGGCCGGTTCCCGCTCGCCCTCGGGCTGGCCAAGCGCGAGGACCGGCCGATCGGCGTGGCCGTCCGGCGCTACTACCGCTCGCCGGCCAAGCACGACGACAACTACCTGGAGTCGTGGCTGGAGCTGCGCAGCAAGGACAGCGGCGACAACCTGCTGCCCGGCTACGGCTGGATCTTCGGCCTCGGTGACGGGCGGGTCAACGTCGGCCTGGGCGTGCTCAACTCCTCCTCGGCCTTCGGCAAGACCAACTACCGCCGGCTGCTCACCGACTGGCTGGCCAACACCCCCGAGGACTGGGGGATGACCGACGAGGCGAACGCCGAGGGGCCGATCCTCGGCGCGGCGCTGCCGATGGGCTTCAACCGGGTCCCGCACTACACCCGGGGTGTGCTGCTGGTCGGCGACTCCGGCGGCATGGTCAACCCGTTCAACGGCGAGGGCATCGCGTACGCGATGGAGTCCGGCGAGCTGGCCGCGGAGGTCGTGGTGCAGGCGCTGGCCCGGCCCGCCGGTCCGGAGCGGGAGCGCGCGCTGGCGGCGTACCCGACGGAGCTGAAGGCGCGCTTCGGCGGCTACTACCGCCTCGGCGGGATCTTCGTGAAGCTGATCGGCCGGCCGGAGATCATGCGCATCGCCACGAAGCACGGCATGCCGCACCCGACGCTGATGCGCTTCGTGCTCAAGCTGCTGGCCAACCTGACCGACCCGCGCGGTGGGGACGCGATGGACCGGGTCATCAACGCGATGACGAAGGCGGCCCCGGCCGTCTGAAGGACCAGGTGCGGGCCGGTGCCGGCCCGGACCGGGACAGAGATCGACCCCCGCTGAAGAAGCCGGCGAGGGACGTGAATAGTGTGATTTTCGTCAAGCACCAGGGGCAGGGGAAGGACGAGCAGGAGAAAAGATGTCGCTCTCGCCTTACGCACCGATCATCGGGCTGTTCGCCCTCGCCGCGGGGTTCTCGCTGTTCTCCGTGGCCGCCGCCCGCTTCGCCGGTCCCCGGCGCTTCAACAAGGCCAAGCTCGAGGCGTACGAGTGCGGCATCGAGCCGAGCCCGCAGCCGGTCGGCGGCGGCCGGTTCCCGATCAAGTTCTACCTGACGGCGATGCTCTTCATCGTCTTCGACATCGAGATCATCTTCCTCTACCCCTGGGCGGTCTCGTTCGACGCCCTGCCGATCTTCGGCTTCGTGGAGATGGTCCTGTTCATCGTCGCGGTCTTCGTCGCGTACGCCTACGTGTGGCGGCGCGGCGGCCTGGACTGGGACTGAGGGAGGTACGTCAGATGGGCATCGAGGAGAAGCTCCCCGCCGGCGTCCTGCTCACCTCCGTGGAGAAGCTGGTCAACTGGTCGCGGAAGTCGTCCGTCTGGGGCGCCACCTTCGGCCTGGCCTGCTGCGCCATCGAGATGATGGCCGCCGGTGGCCCGCACTACGACATGGGCCGCTGGGGCATGGAGGTCTTCCGGGCCTCGCCGCGCCAGGCCGACCTGATGATCGTGGCCGGCCGGGTCAGCCAGAAGATGGCCCCGGTGCTGCGCCAGATCTACGACCAGATGGCGGAGCCCCGCTGGGTGCTCTCCATGGGCGTCTGCGCCAGCAGCGGCGGCATGTTCAACAACTACGCGATCGTCCAGGGCGTCGACCACGTGGTGCCGGTGGACATGTACCTCCCGGGCTGCCCGCCCCGGCCCGAGATGCTCATCGACGCGATCCTCAAGCTCCGCGAGAAGATCATGTACGAGCCGCTGGGCCCGAACGGCCGCAAGATGCTCCAGGCCCGCCAGGAGCGCGGCGACGTCCCGGTCGTGCCGTACGGCTCGATGCCGTCCTCGTACCGCAACGACAAGGCCCGGCGTGCCGAGTGGACGAAGGCCGTCCGTGAGGGGCGCGAGGAGCAGCTGCGGATCGAGAACTGGATGAACGCCCAGAACCACCTCCACGCTGCGCGGGGCCCCAAGTGAGCGCGAGGAGTGCAGCGAAGCGGAGCCCCGCAGTCGCGAACGGAGGGCAGGCACGGTGACCGCACCGAACGACAGGAACAACGACGGCGGGGTGCCGGTACCGGTGACCCCGGCGGGGGCCAGCAGTGGCGCCCCGGCGGAGTACCCGCCGTCCAGCCCGGCCGGCCGTGGCATGTTCGGCATCCAGGGCAGCGGCGACGTCTCCGGCTTCGGTGGCCTGGTCCGCCAGCGCCGGCCGATCGAGGAGACCCCCCGGCCGTACGGCGGGTACTTCGACGAGGTCCGCGACGCGCTGGAGGAGGCGTACCCGGCCTTCGGCGAGGCGATCGAGAAGGTCGTCGTCGACCGCGGCGAGCTGACCCTGCACGTACGCCCGGAGCGGATCGCCGAGGTCTGCCAGGTGATGCGGGACGACCTTGCGCTCCGCTTCGAGCTCTGCTCCTCGGTCTCCGGCGTGGACTACCTGGGCGCCGACGACCGGCGGCTGCACGTGGTCTACCAGCTCACCTCGATGACCTACCGGCGCCGGGTCCGGCTGGAGGCCGCGGTCTCCGCCGAGCAGCCCCACCTGCCCAGCGTCACCGCTGTCTACCCGACCGCCGACTGGCAGGAGCGGGAGGCGTACGACATGTTCGGCATCGTCTTCGACGGTCACCCCAACCTCACCCGGATCCTCATGCCGGACGACTGGGAGGGGCACCCGCAGCGCAAGGACTACCCGCTCGGCGGCGTGCCCGTCGAGTACAAGGGCGCCGAGATCCCGCCGCCGGACCGCAGGAGGTCCTACCAGTGACCACGTCCAACTACGCGACCGAGCGCGAGACCACCGAGGGCAGGGTCTTCACCGTCACCGGTGGGGACTGGGACCAGGTCGTCTCCGGCACCGACCCGATCAACGACGAGCGGATCGTCGTCAACATGGGTCCGCAGCACCCGTCCACGCACGGCGTGCTCCGGCTGATCCTGGAGCTGGAGGGCGAGACGGTCCGCGAGGCCCGCTCGGTCGTCGGCTACCTGCACACCGGCATCGAGAAGAACCTCGAATACCGCAACTGGGTCCAGGGCTCGACCTTCGTGACCCGGATGGACTACCTCTCCCCGCTGTTCAACGAGACGGCGTACGCGCTGGCGGTGGAGAAGCTGCTCGGCATCACCGACGAGGTGACCGAGCGGGCCACCACCATCCGGGTCCTGATGATGGAGCTGAACCGGATCTCGTCGCACCTGGTCTGGCTGGCGACCACCGGCATGGAGCTGGGCGCGATCTCGATCATGCTGTACGGCTTCCGCGAGCGGGAGTACATCCTCGACATCTTCGAGACCATCACCGGCCTGCGGATGAACCACGCGTACGTCCGGCCGGGCGGCGTCGCGCAGGACGTGCCGGACGAGGCGATCGCCAAGATCCGCGACTTCCTGAAGATGATGCCGAAGAAGCTCAAGGAGTACGAGGACCTCCTCTCCGGACAGCCGATCTGGACCGAGCGGACCCAGGGCGTCGCGGTCCTCGACGTGACCGGCTGCGTCGCGCTCGGCGTGACCGGCCCGGTGCTCCGCTCCGCCGGCCTGGCCTGGGACCTGCGCAAGACCATGCCGTACTGCGGGTACGAGACGTACGAGTTCGACGTCCCGACCCACCCCGACGGCGACGTGTGGGGCCGCTACCAGGTCCGGCTCGCCGAGATCCGCGAGTCGCTCAAGCTGGTCGAGCAGGCGCTGGACCGGTTGCGGCCGGGCCCGGTGATGGTCGCCGACCGCAAGATCGCCTGGCCGGCGCAGCTGGCCATCGGCGTGGACGGCATGGGCAACTCGCTGGAGCACGTCGCCAAGATCATGGGTCAGTCGATGGAGTCGCTGATCCACCACTTCAAGCTGGTCACCGAGGGCTTCCGGGTCCCTCCGGGCCAGGTGTACGTCGCCATCGAGTCGCCCCGCGGCGAGCTGGGCGTGCACGCGGTCTCCGACGGCACCACCCGGCCCTACCGGGTGCACTACCGGGAGCCGAGCTTCGTCAACCTGCAGGCCCTCCCGGCGATGGCCGAGGGCGGCCTGATCGCCGACGTGATCGCCGGCGGCGCCTCGCTGGACCCCGTGATGGGTGGATGTGACCGATGAGTGTTTTCACTGACGCGACGCGGGAGCGGGCGCGGGAGATCATCGCCCGGTACCCGGCGGACCGGTCCCGGTCCGCGCTGCTGCCGCTGCTGCACCTGGTGCAGTCCGAGGAGGGCTACGTCTCCCCGGCCGGCGTCGAGTTCTGCGCCGAGGTGCTGGGCCTGAACAAGGCCCAGGTCGGTGCGGTGGCGACCTTCTACACCATGTACAAGCGCAAGCCGACCGGCGACTACCTGGTCAGCGTCTGCACCAACACGATGTGCAACGTGCTCGGTGGCCAGGAGGTCTACGACACCCTGTCCGAGCACCTGGGCGTGGGGCACGACGAGACCACCGCCGACGGAAAGATCACCCTCGAGCACGCCGAGTGCCTCGCGGCCTGCGACTACGGCCCGGTGATGACCGTCAACTACGACTTCTTCGACGGCGTCGACCCGCAGGGCGCGCTCGGGGTGGTCGAGGAGCTGCGCGCCGGCGGCCGGCCGATGCCGACCCGGGGCGCCCGGCTCTGCACCCTCAAGGAGATGGCGGTGCAGCTCGCCGGCTTCGCCGACGAGCGCGAGGGCGCGGTCGCCGACGGCGGTCCGGGCGAGCCGACCCTGCGCGGCCTGCGCCTGGCCCAGCAGCACGGCATCTCGGTGCCGGGCTTCGACCCGAACACCCCGATCCGGAGCAAGGCCGAGGCCGACAAGGCCGCTGAGCAGGCCAAGGCCGCCCAGACGGCCAAGCCGGAGCCCGCCCCGGCCGCGACCGGCAACGGCGCCAAGCCGGGTACGCCCGGCAACGCCGGCACCGGCGAGCCGGCTCCCGCCGCCGCGGCGACCGGCAGCACCGCCCCCGACGTCAAGGCCCCGGACGCCAAGTCGCCCGAGGTCCGTACCGCCGAGACCCGGCAGCCGGACGCGCAGACCGCCGTGCCGGACGCCCCGGGCACCAAGGTCCCGGCCGACAGCACCCCGCCGGCGCCGCGCGACGCGCAGGAGGCGGAGGCCGCCGGCGTGGCGGCCAACCCGCCGGCCGGCGACGGCAAGCCCGCCGGCGACGCCACCGGTGCGCAGGAGCGCAACCTCAAGGAAGCGGAGGCGGGAGCCAACGCGGGCCCCGCCGTCGCGAGCGAAACGGGGGGCCAGAAGTGACCACGCCTCGGCCGGAGACGCTGGCCAAGCTGACGCCGGTGCTCACCAAGCGCTGGCTGTCGCCGGACGCCTGGCGGATCGGCACCTACGAGAAGCTCGACGGCTACGCGGCGCTGCGCAAGGCCCTCAAGGCCCACCCGGACGACCTGATCCAGCTGATCAAGGACTCCGGCCTGCGCGGTCGCGGTGGCGCCGGCTTCCCCACCGGTCTCAAGTGGGGCTTCATCCCGCAGGGCGACGGCAAGCCGCACTACCTGGTGGTCAACGCCGACGAGGGCGAGCCGGGCACCTGCAAGGACCTGCCGCTGATGACGCACGACCCGCACTCACTGGTCGAGGGCGTAATCATCGCGTCGTACGCGATCCGGGCCAACCGCGCCTACATCTACATCCGGGGCGAGGCGGTGCACGCCGCCCGGCGGCTGCGCAACGCCGTGCAGGAGGCGTACGCCAAGGGATACCTCGGCCGGAACATCCGGGGCAGCGGCTTCGACCTCGACCTGGTGGTGCACTCCGGTGCCGGGGCGTACATCTGCGGTGAGGAGACCGCGCTGCTGGACTCGCTGGAGGGCTTCCGGGGCCAGCCCCGGCTGCGCCCGCCGTTCCCGGCGACCCACGGCCTGTACGCCAGCCCGACCGTGGTCAACAACGTCGGCACCATCGCCAGCGTGCCGTACATCGTGCTGGGCGGCGCGGACTGGTGGAAGACCATGGGCACGGAGAAGTCCTCCGGGCCGATGATCTACTCGCTCTCCGGCCGGATCGCCAACCCCGGGCAGTTCGAGTGCTCGATGGGGATCACCCTGCGCGAGCTGATCGAGCTGGCCGGCGGCATGCAGCCCGGGCACAACCTGCGGTTCTGGACGCCGGGCGGCTCTTCGACGCCGCTGCTGACCGCCGAGCACCTGGACGTGCCGCTGGACTTCGAGGGGGTGGCGGCGGCCGGCTCGATCCTGGGCACCACGGCCACCCAGATCTTCTCCGACCAGGACTGCCCGGTCTACGCGACCTACCGGTGGCTGGAGTTCTACCACCACGAGTCGTGCGGCAAGTGCACCCCGTGCCGGGAGGGCAACTACTGGATGGTCCGGGTCTACCGGCGCATCCTGGCCGGCCAGGGCACCCACGAGGACCTGGACACCCTGCTCGACACCTGCGACAACATCCTGGGCCGCTCGTTCTGCGGCCTCGGTGACGGTGCGACCAGCTCGGTGACCTCGTCGCTGAAGTACTTCAAGCAGGACTACCTCGACTACATCGAGGGACGTACCGCGCCGAAGCTGTCGGACAAGCAGTTGGTGGGAGCCCACTAATGACCGATGTCGTCAAGGCCCCGGAAACCGTCACGCTCACCATCGACGGTGTCGAGGTCACCGCCCCCAAGGGCGCGCTGCTGATCCGGGTCGCCGAGCAGCTGGGCACCGAGATCCCCCGGTTCTGCGACCACCCGCTGCTGGCCCCGGCCGGCGCCTGCCGGCAGTGCCTGGTCGAGGTGGAGGGGCAGCGCAAGCCGGTCGCCTCCTGCACCCAGACCGTCGCCGACGGCATGGTGGTACGCACCCAGCTCACCTCCCCGGTCGCCAAGAAGGCGCAGGAGGGGGTCATGGAGCTGCTGCTGCTCAACCACCCGCTCGACTGCCCGATGTGCGACAAGGGCGGCGAGTGCCCGCTGCAGAACCAGGCCATGTCCACCGGCCGCACCGACTCCCGGTTCCACGAGCACAAGCGGGAGTACGAGAAGCCGATGCCGATTAGCACCCAGGTGCTGCTCGACCGCGAGCGGTGCGTGCTCTGCCAGCGCTGCACCCGGTTCTCCGAGGAGATCGCCGGCGACAAGTTCATCGACCTGATGGGCCGGTCGTCCGCCGAGGAGATCAACATCTACCGGGACGACGCGTACGGCGCGGAGAGCGGGGACGACAGCGGCGACGTGCCGTTCAACTCCTACTTCTCCGGCAACACCGTGCAGATCTGCCCGGTGGGCGCGCTGACCGGCGCGCAGTACCGGTTCCGGGCCCGCCCGTTCGACCTGGTCTCCAGCCCGAGCGTCTGCGAGCACTGCTCGGCCGGCTGCGCCCAGCGCACCGACTGGCGGCGGGGCAAGGTGCTGCGCCGGCTGGCCGGCGACGACCCGGCGGTGAACGAGGAGTGGAACTGCGACAAGGGGCGGTGGGGCTTCCAGTACACCCGCGCCTTCGACCGGCTCACCACCCCGCTGGTCCGCGACGAGCGCAGCGGTGAGCTGCGCGAGGCGTCCTGGAGCGAAGCGCTGACCCGGGCCGCCGAGGGGCTGCGTGCGGCCCGCGACTCCGGCCAGGGCACCGCGGTGCTCACCGGCGGCCGGCTGACCGTCGAGGACGCCTACGCGTACGCGAAGTTCGCCCGGGTGGCGCTGCACACCAACGACATCGACTTCCGGGCCCGGCCGGTCTCCCGCGAGGAGTCCGACTTCCTGGCCAGCACGGTCGCCGGGGTCACCGACGTGACCTACGCCGACGTGGAGAAGGCGCCGGCGGTGGTGCTGGTCGGCCTGGAGCCGGAGGAGGAGTGCCCGATCCTCTTCCTGCGGCTGCGCAAGGCGTACCTGAAGAAGAAGCTGACGGTCTACGCGATCGCCCCGTTCGCCACCCGCGGCCTGGAGAAGCTCGGCGCCAAGCTGGCCCGGGTGGTGCCGGGCGAGGAGGCGAGCGTGCTCGCCGAGCACGACACGGTGGCCGAGGCGCTCAGCGCCGAGGGGGCGATCCTCTTCGTCGGTGAGCGGCTGGCCGGCGTGCCGGGTGGGCTCTCCGCCGCGGCGGACGTGGCCCGGCGTACCGGTGCGCGGCTGGCCTGGGTGCCGCGGCGCGCGGGCGACCGGGGTGCGATCGACGCGGGCTGCCTGCCCAACCTGCTCCCCGGCGGGCGTCCGGTCACCGAGCCGGCCGCCCGCGCCGAGCTGGGCGAGACCTGGGACATCCCGGCCGGGGTGATCCCCAGCCAGGCCGGGCGGGACACCGACCAGATCGTCGCGGCGGCCGCCAACGGCCAGCTCGGCGCCCTGGTGGTGGCCGGGGTGGACCCGGCCGACCTGGCCGACCCGCGCCTGGCCGAGCAGGCCCTGGACGCGGTGCCGTTCCTGGTCAGCCTGGAGCTGCGCAACTCGGCGGTGGCCCGCCGGGCGGACGTGGTCTTCCCGGTCGCCCCGGTGGTGGAGAAGGCCGGCAGCTTCCTCGACTGGGAGGGCCGGCTGCGCACCTTCGAGGCGGTGCTGCACACCGCCGCGATGACCGACGGCCGGGTGCTGGACGCCCTCGCCGCGCAGCTCGACGTCCGGCTGGGCACGGGTGACGTGCCGAGCGTCCGCCGCGAGCTGGGCGGCCTGCCGCCGACCCGGGTCGCGCGCCCGGCCGCGCCGTCCGTCGCGCCGGCCACGGTGCCGCAGCCCGGCGCCGGCGAGGCGGTGCTCGCCACCTGGCACCAGCTGCTCGACCTGGGCAGCCTGACCGACGGCGACGAGCACCTCGCCGGCACCGCCCGCCCGCCGGTGGCCCGGCTGGGCAAGGGCACCGCGGAGGCGCTCGGCGTCGCCGACGGCGACCCGGTGACGGTGGGCACCGACCGGGGGGCGCTGACCCTGCCGGCGGAGATCACCGAGATGCCGGACGGCGTCGTCTGGCTGCCGACCAACTCACCCGGTTCGACCGTCCGGCGCAGCCTCGGCGCGACGTCCGGCACGGTCGTACGGATCTCCGTCCCCGCCGCGACCGGCGCGGCCATCCCGGCCGGACGGATCGCGGCGGACGAGGCCGGTCGCCCGGGTCCGCTCCTCAACTCCGGGGGTGTCGCATGAGCTTCCTCGCGCAGGACCCGACGCTGGCCGACTTCGGCAGGGACCCGTGGTGGCTGGTCCTCGGCAAGATCGTGTTCGCCTTCGTCTTCGGCCTGCTGGCCACGCTGCTCGGCGTCTGGTTCGAGCGCCGGGTCGTCGGCTACATGCAGGTCCGGCCCGGCCCCAACCAGGTCGGCCCGTTCGGCCTGCTGCAGACCCTCGCCGACGGTCTGAAGATGGCGTTCAAGGAGGACATCCTCCCGCGGGCCGCCGACAAGGTCGTCTACTTCTTCGCGCCGACCATCTCGGTGATCTGCGCGGTCACCGCCCTGTCGGTGGTGCCGTTCGGCCCGATGGTGAGCATCTTCGGCCACCAGACGCCGTTGCAGGTCACCGACGTGCCGGTGGCGGTGCTGGTGCTGCTTGCCTGCTCCTCGATGGGCATCTACGGCATCGTGCTCGGCGGCTGGGCCTCCGGCTCGACGTACCCGCTGCTGGGCGGCCTGCGCTCCAGCGCCCAGATGATCTCGTACGAGGTCGCGATGGGGCTGAGCATCGTGGCGGTGTTCATGACCGCCGGCACGATGTCGACCAGCGGGATCGTCGCCGCCCAGGCGAACGGCACCCAGCTCAGCATCGGCGGCTTCGACCTCCCGGCCCCCGGCTGGTACGCGATCCTGCTGCTGCCGAGCTTCATCATCTTCTTCATCTCCACCGTCGGTGAGACCAACCGGGCGCCGTTCGACCTGCCCGAGGCGGAGTCCGAGCTGGTCGCGGGCTTCATGACCGAGTACAGCTCGCTGAAGTTCGCGCTCTTCATGCTCTCCGAGTACGTGTCGATGGTGACCATGTCCGCGGTCACCACGACGCTCTTCCTCGGCGGCTGGCGGGCGCCCGCGCCGATCACCACCTTCTGGGCCGGGGCCAACTCCGGCTGGTGGCCGATGCTCTGGTTCTTCGGCAAGGTGCTGATCCTGGTCTTCGTCTTCGTGTGGCTGCGGGGCACGCTGCCCCGGCTGCGCTACGACCAGTTCATGCGCTTCGGCTGGAAGGTCCTGCTCCCGATCAACCTGGTCTGGATCCTGGTCCTCTCCGGGCTGCGCTCGATCGAGGACTGGCAGTCGCGTGACCGGCTGCTCGCCACCGCCATCGGGGCGGGCGTGCTGCTGCTGGTGACGCTCTTCTGGCCCAGTCGCCGGCCGGAGCCGAAGCCGACCGTGCAGGAACAGGTCAACAATCGGCCGCACGGCAGCTTCCCGCTGCCACCGATGGACCTTCAGGTACCACCGAGCCCGCGCACCAAGCGCGTGGTCGCCGAGCGGGAGCCGGCCAACATCGCCACCGGCTCGGACTCCAGGGAGGTGTGACGTGGGCGCGATCACCGGAACGTTCAAGGGCTTCGGGGTCACCTTCTCGCACATGTTCAGGAAGGTCGTCACCACCGACTACCCGTTCAAGCCGCCGGTGTCGGCACCGCGCTACCACGGGCGGCACATCCTCAACCGGCACCCGGACGGCCTGGAGAAGTGCATCGGCTGCGAGCTGTGCGCCTGGGCCTGCCCGGCGGACGCGATCTACGTCGAGGGTGGCGACAACACCGACGAGCAGCGCTTCTCGCCGGGTGAGCGGTACGCCAGCACCTACCAGATCAACTACGCCCGGTGCATCTTCTGCGGGCTCTGCATCGAGGCCTGCCCGACCCGTTCGCTCACCATGAGCAACGAGTACGAGCTGGCCCGGGACAACCGGCAGGACCTGATCTTCACCAAGGAGCAGCTGCTCGCGCCGCTGCTGCCGGGGATGGAGCAGCCGCCGCACCCGATGCGGCTGGGCGACAGCGAGAAGGACTACTACGTCGGCGCGCTGGAGAACCCGGGCACCTCGGCCGGTGCCGAGCACGCGGCCAACAACCCGGGCCGGTACCAGGTGGAGGAGCACCCCGGGGTGACCTTCCCCGGCGCCGAGCAGCACGCCCAGCGGGCCGAGGCGGGCAAGGGAGCGGGAGCATGACCACGTCCACGGTGCTCGCCGCGGCGGGCCAGGTGTCCGGGGGTGAGGAGGTCACCTTCTGGATCCTCGCCCCGCTGGCGCTGATCGGCGCCATCGGCATGGTGTGGGCCCGCAACGCCGTGCACTCGGCGCTCTGGCTGGTGCTCACCATGCTCTGCCTGGGCGTGTTCTACGTGCTCCAGGCGGGCCCGTTCATCGGCATGGTGCAGATCATCGTCTACACCGGCGCGATCATGATGCTCTTCCTCTTCGTGCTGATGCTGGTCGGCCGGGACGCCTCCGACTCGCTGATCGAGACGCTGCGCGGCCAGCGGGTCGCCGCGGTGCTGCTCGGGCTCGGCTTCGCCGGCCTGGTCGGCACCGGCCTCTACCGGGCGCTCGACGGGGTCACCGCGGTCGGCCTGGAGCAGGCCAACGCCGAGGGGAACGTCCAGGGCATCGCCCGGCTGCTCTTCACCAAGTACGTCTTCGCCTTCGAGCTGACCTCCGCGCTGCTGATCACGGCGGCCGTGGGCGCGATGGTGCTGGCGCACATCGAGCGCAACCGCGAGGACAAGCTGGACCAGGTCGCCACCATGAAGGCCCGGTTCCGCCCCGGCAACTACCCCGGCCCGAAGCCCGGGCCCGGTGTCTTCGCCACCTCCTCGTCGGTGGCCACCCCGGCCCGCCTGCCCGACGGCCGGCTGACCGACCGCAGCACCCCGGCGATCCTGCCGCAGCGCGAGCTGACCGCCGAGGAGACCACGCTGAAGGGGACGGACAAATGACGCCGGACTACTACCTGATCCTCGCCGCGGTGCTCTTCACCATCGGCGCCGTCGGCGTGCTCGTCCGGCGGAACGCGATCGTGCTGTTCATGTGCGTCGAGCTGATGCTCAACGCGGCCAACCTGACGCTGGTCACCTTCAGCCGGATCAACGGTGACCTCAACGGCCAGATCATGGCGTTCTTCGTGATGGTGGTGGCCGCGGCCGAGGTCGTGGTCGGGCTCGCGATCATCATGTCGATCTTCCGGACTCGACGCTCCGCGAGCGTCGACGACGCCAACCTGCTGAAGTACTAGAGGGGTCCCGGTGGAAGAGACCGTTCGATACGCCGAAGCCTCGGGGCTCCTCGGCAGCGTCTGGCTGCTGGTGGCGATCCCGCTGGTCAGCGCGGCGATCCTGCTGCTGCTCGGCCGGCGGGCCGACCGCTGGGGGCACTGGCTGGGCGTGGCCGCCATCGGCGCCGCGTTCGTGCTCGGGCTCAGCTACTTCTTCCAGCTTCGCGGGCTGGAGAACAAGTCCGTCGAGCTGAGCCTGTGGGACTTCATCACGGTCGGGAACCTGAAGGTGGACTTCGGTCTGCTCTTCGACCCGCTGGCCGCGGTCTTCGTCCTGCTGATCACCGGGGTGGGCTTCCTGATCCACCTCTACGCGGTCGAGTACATGGCGCACGACGAGGGCCGGCGACGGTTCTTCGGGTACTTCAACCTCTTCGTCGCCGCGATGCTGCTGCTGGTGCTCGGCAACAACTACGTGATGCTCTACTTCGGCTGGGAGGGCGTCGGTCTGGCGTCGTACCTGCTGATCTCCTTCTGGTACGGGCGGCCGAGCGCGGCCACCGCCGGCAAGAAGGCGTTCCTGATGAACCGGGTCGGCGACGCCGGCCTGGCGATCGGCATCTTCATCATGTTCGCCACCCTCGGCACCACCCAGTACGACGAGGTCTTCAACGGCGTCGGCGCCCTGGCCGGCGGTACCGTGCTGGCGCTGGGCCTGCTGCTGCTGCTCGGCGCGGCCGGCAAGTCCGGCCAGTTCCCGCTCCAGGCGTGGCTGCCGGACGCGATGGAGGGCCCAACCCCGGTGTCGGCGCTCATCCACGCCGCCACCATGGTCACCGCGGGCGTCTACCTGATCGCCCGCTCCAACCCGATCTTCTCGGCCAACACCACCCTCCAACTCGTCGTGGTGAGCGTCGGCGCGCTGACCCTGCTGATGGGCTGCATCATCGGCGCCGCCAAGGACGACATCAAGCGGGTGCTGGCCTGGTCGACGGTGAGCCAGATCGGCTACATGTTCCTCGGCGTCGGTCTCGGCGGCGCGGCGTACGCGCTGGCCATCGTGCACCTGCTGGCGCACGGCTTCTTCAAGGCCAACATGTTCCTCGGCGCCGGCTCGGTCATGCACGGGATGAACGACCAGGTCGACATCCGCCGCTTCGGCGGCCTGTCGAAGTACATGAAGGTCACCTGGATCACCTTCATGATGGGCTGGCTCGCCATCATCGGCATGTTCCCCTTCTCCGGCTTCTTCTCCAAGGAGCCGATCATCGTGGCCGCCTTCGAGCGGGAGGGCTGGACGGCCTGGCTCTTCGGCGGCGCAGCGCTGCTCGGCGCCGGGCTGACCGCCTTCTACATGACCCGGCTCTTCGTCCTCACCTTCCACGGGCCGAAGCGGTGGACCGAGGAGATCGAGCACCCCCACGAGTCGCCGAAGCTGATGACCATCCCGCTGATCCTGCTGGCGATCGGCTCGGTCGGGGCCGGCTTCCTGATGGCCACCTCGGTGCCGGACTGGCTGGAGGCCACCGCCGGCCTCGGCGGCCAGGAGGAGGGCCACCACGCGGTGCTGTCGCACGGCGTGATCACCGCGCTGTCGCTGCTGGTCACCGTGCTCGGCGCCGGCCTGGCCTGGATGCTGTTCCGCAACGGCACGGCCACCGCGCCGCAGCCGGCCGGCGTGCTGGTCACCGCGGCCCGGCGCAACCTCTACACCGACGCCTTCAACGAGGCGGTCTTCGAGAAGCCGGGCATCTTCCTCACCCGGGCGCTGGTCTTCCTCGACAACCGGGGCGTCGACGGTCTGGTCAACGGCCTCGCCGCAGCGGTCGGCGGTGGCTCCGGCCGGCTCCGGCGGCTGCAGACCGGCTTCGTCCGGTCGTACGCGACGTCCATCCTCACCGGCGCGCTGCTCGTGACGGCGGCGTTCCTGGCCGTGCAGGCGGGGTGGCTGTCGTGATCGACCTCAACACGCCCGCCCCCGCCGGCGGACCACGCAGTGACGACGGAGGTAAGGCCGCATAATGTCCAACTTCCCGTTCCTCTCGGTGCTGACCGTGGCACCGCTGGTCGGCGCCCTGGTGGTGGCCTTCCTGCCGCGTCGCCGGCCGGAGCTGGCCAAGCAGGTGGCGTTCGGCTGGTCGCTGCTCGTGCTGGTGCTCTCCGTGGTCATGTGGATCTCGTTCCAGACCGGGGGCGACCGGCTCCAGTTCCGTGAGTCGTACCCGTGGATCCCGAACTGGGGCGTCAACTTCACCTTCGCCGCCGACGGCATCGCGCTGGTCATGCTGATGCTGATCGCCGTGCTGGTGCCGCTGGTGATCCTGGCCTCCTGGCACGACGCCGAGTCGTCGAAGCGGTCGGTGCCGGTCTACTTCGCCCTGCTGCTCATCCTCGAGAGCACGATGATCGGCGTCTTCGCCGCCGCCGACGTCTTCCTGTTCTACGTGTTCTTCGAGGTCATGCTGGTGCCGATGTACTTCCTGATCGGCAGCTACGGCGGCCACCAGCGGCAGTACGCGGCGGTGAAGTTCTTCCTCTACTCGCTCGTCGGCGGGCTGTTCATGCTCGCCGCGGTGATCGGCCTCTGGGTGGTCGGCGGGAAGACCTTCGACTGGCAGGCGCTGACCCAGGTGGACATCTCCACCGGCACCGAGCGCTGGCTCTTCCTCGGCTTCTTCCTCGCCTTCGCCATCAAGGCGCCGTTCTTCCCGTTCCACACCTGGCTGCCGGACGCCGGTGGCGCCGCCCCGGCCGGGGCCGCCGCCCTGCTGGTCGGCGTGCTCGACAAGGTCGGGACGTTCGGCATCCTGCGCTACTGCCTGCCGCTCTTCCCCGAGGCGTCCAAGTGGTTCGCCCCGTGGGCGCTGGCCCTGGGCCTGATCGGCATCATCTACGCGGCGCTGCTGGCGGTCGGTCAGTCCGACCTGAAGCGGCTGGTGTCGTACACCTCGATCGCGCACTTC
This sequence comes from Micromonospora sp. URMC 105, assembly GCF_051386295.1. Lineage (NCBI taxonomy): Bacteria > Bacillati > Actinomycetota > Actinomycetes > Micromonosporales > Micromonosporaceae > Micromonospora > Micromonospora sp. URMC 105. Next base: position 43,692 of record NZ_JBPQTL010000040.1, read on the forward strand.
GGCTTCATCGGCGTCGGCATCTTCGCCTTCACCACCCAGGCCGGCACCGGCGCGGTGCTCTACATGCTCAACCACGGGCTCGCCACCGGCCTGCTCTTCCTGGTGGTGGGCATGCTGATCGCCCGCCGCGGCTCGGCCCTGATCAAGGACTTCGGCGGGGCGGGCAAGCTGGTGCCGCTGCTGGCCGGGGTGCTCTTCTTCGCCGGTCTCGCCTCGCTGGCGCTGCCCGGCACCGCGCCGTTCGTCTCCGAGTTCCTGGTGCTGATCGGCACCTTCACGGTGAACAAGCCGGTCGCGGTGATCGCCACGCTCGGCATCATCCTGGCCGCCGCGTACGTGCTCTGGATGGTGCAGCGCACCACGCAGGGCACGCTCAACCCGGAGCTGACCGAGGTCGAGGCCATGCGCCGTGACCTCAGCCTGCGCGAGAAGGTCGTGGTCGCACCCCTGATCGCCCTGATCGTGCTGCTCGGCTTCTACCCCAAGCCGGTCACCGACGTCATCAACCCCGCCATCCAGGCGACCATGAACGACGTCGGCCGGACCGATCCCGCCCCGACGGTCGGCAGCGTCCAGGAGGCCGCAAAATGACCGAGCTGAAGTTGCCGTCGATCGACTACGCGGCGCTCGCTCCGATCCTGATCATGCTGGGCACCGCTCTGTTCGGCGTGCTGGTGGAGGCCTTCGTGCCGCGCCGCCGCCGGCACGTGGTGCAGCTGTCGCTCGCCCTGCTGGCGGTGCTCGCCGCGCTGGTGATGGTGGTGCTCAACGCCGACGACCGGCTGCTCACCGCCGGTGGGGCGATCGCGGTGGACGGCCCCACGCTCTTCCTCCAGGGCGCCATCCTGGTGCTCGCCGCGATGGCGCTGCTGCTGATCGGCGACCGCACGGTGGAGCGCGGCGGGGCGTTCGTCGCCCAGGCCGCGGTCACCGCCGAGTCGGCCGACGACCGGCGGCAGGCCGAGGGGAGCAACGGCGCCACCGAGGTCTACCCGCTGACCACCTTCGCGATCGGCGGCATGCTGATCTTCGTGGCGGCGAACGACCTGCTGACCATGTTCATCGCGCTGGAGGTCTTCTCCCTGCCGCTCTACCTGCTCTGCGCGCTGGCCCGTCGCCGACGGCTGCTCAGCCAGGAGGCGGCGATGAAGTACTTCCTGCTCGGGGCGTACGCGTCGGCGTTCTTCCTGTTCGGCGTGGCGCTGATCTACGGCTTCACCGCCGGGATGCCGGACCGGCCGGCCGGCGTCGACTTCGCCACCGTGCACGCCGCGGTGAAGGAGTCGCCCGCCAGCCCGGTGCTGCTCTTCGCCGGCATGGCCCTGCTCTCCATCGGCCTGCTCTTCAAGGCCGCCGCGGCGCCGTTCCACGTCTGGACCCCGGACGTCTACCAGGGCGCCCCGACGCCGGTCACCGGCTTCATGGCGGCCTGCACCAAGGTCGCCGCCTTCGGTGCCCTGCTGCGGGTGTTCCACGTGGCGTTCGCCGACGCGGCCTGGGACTTCACCCCGGTCCTCGGGGCGGTCGCGGTGCTCACCATGCTGGTCGGCGCGGTGCTGGCGGTCACCCAGACCGACATCAAGCGGCTGCTGGCGTACTCCTCGATCGCCAACGCCGGCTACCTGCTGGTCGGGGTGCTCGCCCCGACGGGTGAGGGCGTCTCCGGCACGATGTTCTACCTGGCCGCGTACGGCTTCTCGGTGCTCGCCGCGTTCGCCGTGGTGACCCTGGTCCGGGACGCGGACGGGGAGGCCACCCACCTGTCCCGCTGGGCGGGGCTGGGCCGCCGGTCGCCGTTCTACGCCGGCGTCTTCACCTTCATCCTGCTGGCCTTCGCCGGTATCCCGCTGACCAGCGGCTTCACCAGCAAGTTCGCGGTCTTCGGCCCGGCGCTGGAGAGCGGCCACGCCTGGCTGGTGGTGGCCGGCGTGCTGACCAGCATGGTGCTGGCCTTCCCGTACCTGCGGGTCGTGGTGATGATGTGGCTCTCCGAGCCGGGCGAGACCACGCCGACCGTGGCCGTGCCGGGCGGGCTGACCGCGACGGCGCTCATGATCGGCGTGGTGGCCACCCTGGTCCTGGGCGTGGCTCCCGCCCCGCTGCTCGACCTGGCCACGGACGCCGCCGCGTTCGTACGGTGAGACGTCTGCGTGACGATGCGGGGCCGGTGCGCGGTGGCGTACCGGCCCCGCGCCTGTATCCCCGGCCCGGAGCAGGTCGAACGGGTGTGGCATGGTTGATGGCGTGGTGATTCCGGCTGGCGAGCGTTCAGGCGTCGTCGGCTCCGGCGGTCGTCGGAGCCGGGCGGGCACGAGTCAGGTCGGCGCGCTCGGCGTCTACCTCGCCGATCCGCGCGTCGAGGCCTCCGTGCTGGGCCTGCTCGACTCCGTGGAGGCCGAGCTGCGGGCCAGTGTGGCCAGCGCCGACCCGTTCGTCACCGAGGCCGCCCGCCACCTGGTGGAGGCCGGCGGCAAGCGGTTCCGGCCGCTGCTGGTGGCGCTGGGCGCCCAGTTCGGTGACCCGGAGGGCGCGCAGGTCGTCCCGGCCGCGGTGGTGATGGAGCTCACCCACCTGGCGACGCTCTACCACGACGACGTGATGGACGAGGCGGCCGTGCGGCGGGGCGCCCCGAGCGCCAACTCCCGCTGGACCAACTCGGTGGCGATCCTGGTCGGCGACTACCTCTTCGCCCGGGCCGCGGACATCGCCGCCGACCTGGGCACCGAGGCCGTCCGGCTGCAGGCGCGCACCTTCGCCCGGCTGGTGCACGGGCAGATCGCCGAGACCGTCGGCCCGCGGGCCGGTGAGGACCCGGTCGCGCACTACCTGCACGTGATCGCCGAGAAGACCGGCTCGCTGATCGCCACCTCGGCCCGCTTCGGCGGCATGTTCGGCGGCGCGTCGGCGGAGCACACCGAGGCCCTGGCGGGCTACGGCGAGACCATCGGGGTGGCCTTCCAGCTCTCCGACGACCTGCTCGACATCGCCAGCGAGTCGGTGCAGTCGGGCAAGACGCCCGGCACCGACCTGCGCGAGGGTGTGCCGACGCTGCCGGTGCTCTACGCCCAGGCCGCCGACGACTCCGACGCCGCCTCGGTGCGGCTGCGCGAGATCCTGGCCACCGGCCCGCTGGTCGACGACGCGCTGCACGCCGAGGCGCTCGGCCTGCTCCGCGAGTCCCCGGCGCTCAAGCGCGCGCGGGAGACCGTCCGCAGCTACGCCGAGGACGCCCGCACGCAGCTCGCCCCGCTCCCGCAGGGCCCGGCCCGCCGCGCCCTCGAATCTCTCTGCGACTACATCGCCGACCGCACCAGCTAACCCCCCGCGCTCATCCTCCGCCGCGTCGCCCTCCCCGTCGATCATGAGGTTGACGGCACCTTTCGCGATCCACTTCGCCGTCAACCTCATGATCAACAAACGGGGGCGGGGCGGGTCAGCGCGGGTGGGTGAGCATGCGGCTGCCTAGGAGCATGAGGGCGGCGGCGGCGAGCATTGCGAGGGCGGCGGTCGCCCACATGGTGGGGTAGCCGGCGGTGGCGGCGGTTGCGCCGAGGGCGAGCGGGCCGAGGCAGCCGCCCGCGTACACCCCGGTCTGGGTGATCGAGGTGGCGGCGGCCGGTGCCTGCGGATGCAGCTTGACCACAGCGAAGTTCATCAGCCCCGGCCAGGCCCAGCCGAGGCCGAAGCCGAGCACCACGCCGACCATGAGCGGCACCGCGCCGGTCAGGGCGAGCAGCCCCAGCCCGGCCGCACCCACCACCAGCATCCCGGCGATCACGGCCACGTGCCCCTCGGACCGCCGGTCGGCCAGCCAGCCCGCGCCGATCCGGGCGGTGACGCAGACCGCGCTGCCCAGGGTGAGGGTCAGCCCGGCCAGCCCCGGCGCCAGGCCGCGCGCCACCGACGAGTCCACCACGAAGGTGCCCAGGGCGTTGGCTGCCCCCGAGGCGAGGGTTGCGGCCACCCCGACCACCACCAGGGCCGCCGTGGCCCGCCCACCGCGCGCCGCAGCGGCCTTCCGGACCGGTCCGGCCTCTCCCGGGGGTACGGCGGGCAGGGCGGCCAGTGCGGCGCCGGCCGCCGCCACGAACGCCCAGCGCCAGCCGGCGGTGAGCGCGATGGTGGGCACCGCCGCACCGGCCAGCAGGGTGGAGACCGGGATGGCCGCCTGCTTCACCCCGAACGACAGGCCCTGCCGCCGGGCCGGCACGTGCCGGGCCAGCGCCGCGTTGCTGGCGAGCTGCCCGAGCGCGTTCGCGGCGGCGCTCAACCCGAGCAGGACGACCAGCACCGGGTACGACCGGGCGGCCACCGCGATGGCGAGCAGGCAGCCGGCGGCCAGCAGGATGCCGGCGCGGGCCACCACCGCCGGGCCGTACCGCTCGACGAGGCGGCCGGACGGCACCGAGGCCAGCGCGCTGATGCCGAAGTAGACCGACACGGCCAGGCCCAGACCGGCGGGGGAGAAGCCGAGGTCGGCACCCATCTGCACGGCCAGGCCGCCGACGAGGAAGACCGGCAGCACCGACGCGATGGTGGTGGCGATGGCGCCGGCGCCGGCCCGCAGCGGGGGTACGGCCGGGCGGCTGGGTGAGGAGGTGAGGGCGGTGTCGGTCATCGTCTGGCCAACCTACGTGAGTCGCCTTCCCGACGACCCGGCGTGTCGGTGCGGCACACGCCACGTGGGGCCTGATCTGGCATCCTCGACCCGAACGGGCGTTCCGTCCCCGGGCGGTTTTTCATATGGTGTAAGTCCCCGGCTGCGGAGGTGGTTGTGCGCGACCCCTTGGCGGAGCCTTCGGATCTCATCCGGAGCGTCTCTCGCGCGCTACGCGTTCTCGAGTCGGTCGGTCGTGCCCCCAAGGGACTGACCGTCAAGCAGATCGCCCGGCGCTGTGAGCTGACCGTGGCCACCACCTACCACCTGGTCCGCACCCTGGCCTACGAGGGCTACGTGATCCGGCGCGAGGACGGCACGTACATCGTGGGTCTGGAGATCGCGGACCGGTACCGGGAACTGGTCACCGCCTTCCGGGGGCCGCCGGCCGTCGGAGAGACCCTGCGCCGGGCCGCCGCCGACACCGGCTGGAGCCACTACCTGGGCCGCTTCGTCGGCGGCCAGGTCGCGGTCACCGCGGTCGCCGAGGGGCCGCGCTCGCCGTACCTGGAGGACCTGGTCCCCGGCTTCGACGAGGGCGCACACGCCACCGCCCTCGGCAAGAGCCTGCTCGCCACCCTCACCGCCGAGCAGCGCTTCCGCTACCTGCGCGAGTACGGCATGCGCCCGTTCACCACGGCCACCCTGACCAGCGTCGAGGCGTTCGAGGCCGACCTGGCGGCCGGCGACCGGCGCGGCATGCAGCTCGAGCTGGGGCAGTTCCGGCAGGGAGTGGCCTGCGCCTCGGTGCTGGTCACCCCGGACAAGGACATGGAACGCCGGGTCGTGCTCGCCTGCGCGCTGCCGGCCAGCGAGATGATGACCTCCGCCCGGGTGGTCCGGGCCAAGCTGCTCACCGTCGCCCGCGCCGTCGCCGACGGCATCGCCGCCGACGTCTGACCCTTCCACGCCCACCGCCGCTGCCCTGCGCCGGCGCTGGGCCGTGCTGGGTGTGCTGGCCCCCGGTTTGCGGCGTGTCGGGTTGACCAGCCACCGGGACACCCCGACACGCCGCAATCGG
>NZ_JBPQTL010000041.1:0-46809 GCF_051386295.1 Micromonospora sp. URMC 105
CGGCCGGAGGGCGGGGCGGTGGCTACCGTGTAAGCGGGAGACGGCGGAGGGGACGTGGCGATGCGGGCACCAGCGGACCGGGAACTCGACCGGGCACTCGGCGGGCGGCTGTGGCGGATGACGGGGCTGGCCGCGGTGGCCGGCCTGGCGTGGGCGGCGCGCGACGTGCCGGCGGCGCTGGGCGGCCGGCTGACCGGAGCCCGGGCGCAACGGGCGGCCCGCTCCCCGCAGTTCCGCGACGGCACCTTCCACAACCGGGCGCAGACCCGCACCATGACCCCCGGCGAACCGGGCCGCAACCTGCTCTGGGAGCTGCTCTTCGGCAAGCAGCGCCGCCGCCCCCGCGCGCTGGTGCCGCTGCTGCGCCCGACCCCGGCGCCGGCCGCCGACGAGCGTGAGCTCAACGTCGTCTGGTACGGCCACGCCTCCGCCCTGATCGAGATCGAGGGGCACCGGGTGCTGCTCGACCCGGTCTGGAGCGAGCGCTGCTCCCCCTCCGGCGCGGTCGGCCCCAAGCGGCTGCACGAGCCGCCGGTACGCCTGGTCGACCTGCCCGCCGTGGACGCCGTCCTGATCTCCCACGACCACTACGACCACCTGGACATGGCCACCGTGCAGGAGCTGACGCGGCGGCAGTCCGCGCCGTTCCTGGTACCGCTCGGCGTCGGCGCCCACCTGGACCGCTGGGGGGTACCGGCGGAGCGGATCGTCGAGCTGGACTGGTCGGAGAGCCACCGGGTGGGCGGGCTGGAGATCACCGCCACCGCCGCCCAGCACTTCTCCGGCCGGGGGCTGCGCCGCGACGGCACGCTCTGGAGCTCCTGGGTCGTCGCCGGGGCGCACCGCAAGGTCTTCTACACCGGTGACTCCGGCTACTTCGACGGGTACGCCGAGATCGGCGCGGAGCACGGGCCGTTCGACGTGACCCTGATGCAGATCGGCGCGTACGACCGGGCCTGGCCGGCCATCCACATGTTCCCCGAGGAGGCCGTCTCGGCCCACCTCGACCTGCGCGGCGGGCTCTTCCTGCCGGTGCACTGGGCGACGTTCAACCTGGCCCTGCACGACTGGTCCGAGCCGGTGGACCGGCTCTGGGCCGAGGCGAAGGCGCGCGACGTGCGGCTGGCGGTACCCCGCCCCGGCGAGCGGGTGGTGGTGGACGATCCGCCGCCGGTGGACGGCTGGTGGCAGGCGGTCGCCTGACGTACCCGCTGACCGGCGCCGGCCCCACCGGCCGGCGCCGGGCGGTGCCCGCGCCCGACGGCGCGGCGGCGGCGGTCAGAGCACGAAGGCGTCGGTCCAAAGGGCGCCGGAGCGACCGGAGAGGGCGTCGAGCATGGCGACCGCCTGGCCGTCGGTGAGCTGGGCGACGAAGTCGACGATGGCCCGGCCCCGGGCCCGGCCGATCCGGTCCGGGGTACGCGGGTGCAGCTCCGCCTCGGCCAGCTCGACCAGGTCGTGCAGCCGGCGCGGCAGCCGGGACTCCTCCTCCGGGTCGAGCAGCCACTCCCAGAGCGCCTCGACCAGCGTGCCCAGCAGCCGGGCCTGTCCCCGCTGGTGCAGGGCCAGGTCCGGGCGGGCCAGCACGAACCGGTGGTGGACGAACTTGAGCACCTGCACCTCGTGCCACTGGGCCGGGGCGAGCAGCACGTGCCCGGAGCGCACCGAGGGCTCGCGGACCACGGTGATCGCGTCCACGAACCGGGTGGTCCAGCGGGCGGAGAAGCGGGCCACGTACTGCTCGGCCTCGATCGAACCGTCGAAGGGCATGGCCAGCAGCCCCTCGACGAGTTCCTGGCGGACGTGCTCGACCGCGGCGGCGAACGCCTCGTCGTCGGCGATCCAGCCGTCCTTGCGGTGCAGCTGGCGGCGCAGCCGCTCGATCGCCGAGCCGGGCCGGCGGGCCGCGCCGGTCAGCGCCGCGTCGGTGACCGCCCGCAGGTGCCCGCCGTCGCGCTGCCAGGCCATCAGTTCGGCGGCCACCGCCCCCTGCTGGAGCACCCCGACCCGGTAGAAGTCCTCCACGTCGTGGATGGCGTAGGCGATGTCGTCGGCGGTGTCCATCACCGAGGCCTCGACGGTCTGCTGCCAGTCGGCGATCCGGCCGGCGAACGGCTCCCGGGCCTGCCGCAGGTCGGCCAGCTCCGTCCGGTACGCGCCGAACTTCGCCGACCCGCTCTCCGGGTCGTCCGGTGGGGCGGCGGCGCCCCGAGGCGCCGGGGTGAGGTGCCGCGGGTGCGGGTCCGGGTGGTCCAGCCGGGTCCACGGGTACTTCAGCAGGGCCGCGCGGACGGCGGCGGTCAGGTCGAGCCCGGTGGTGGCCGCGCCGCGGATCTCGGTGCTGGTGACGATCCGGTACGACTGCGCGTTGCCCTCGAAGCCGTCGGGCAGGCCGAGCCGCTGCCGGGCCAGCCGGTCCAGCACCCGCTCCCCCAGGTGGCCGAAGGGCGGGTGGCCGAGGTCGTGGGCGAGCGCGGCGGCCTCCACCACGTCCGGATCGCAGCCGCCGAGATCGTCGAGGAGCCGGCGGTGCACCGGGTCGGCGGTGAGCCGCTCGGCGATCGCCCGGGCCACCTGGGCCACCTTGAGGCTGTGGGTGAGCCGGTTGTGCACCAGCAGGCCCGAACCGCCCGGGCTGATCACCTGGGTGACGCCGCCCAGCCGGGCGAAGAACGGCGAGGCGACGATCCGGTCCCGGTCGGCCCGGAACGGGCTGGCGGCGAGGTCGCCGAGCGCCCGCGCGCTGCCGCCGAAGAGCCGGCGGGCCCGCAGATCCGCAGGTTGTTCCATGATCGCAACGCTAGCGCAGGCGCGTCGGGCGGGTACGGGGAGCGCCGTCGGGGGCGGGCGGCAGAATGCACCACGGAACCCACAGCGAAGGCGGATCAAGATCGTGACCCAGTCTGTTCATCAGCGGATCGCCGACGAGCTCGGCGTCGCGGAGCGTCAGGTGCGGGCGGCCGTGGAGCTGCTCGACGGTGGCGCCACCGTGCCGTTCATCGCCCGCTACCGCAAGGAGGCCACCGGCCTGCTCGACGACGCGCAGCTGCGCACCCTCGAGGAGCGGCTGCGGTACCTGCGTGAGCTGGACGAGCGGCGGGCCGCGGTGCTGGAGTCCATCCGCAGCCAGGGCAAGCTCGACGAGGCCCTCGAGGCGCAGATCATGGCGGCCGACTCGAAGTCCCGCCTGGAGGACATCTACCTGCCGTACAAGCCCAAGCGGCGGACCAAGGCGCAGGTCGCCCGCGAGGCCGGGCTGGAGCCGCTCGCCGACACGCTGCTCGCCGATCCGGCGCGGGACCCGCGCGAGACGGCGGCCGGCTTCGTCGACGCCGACCGGGGCGTCGCCGACGCCGCCGCCGCGCTGGAGGGCGCGCGGGCCATCCTGATCGAGCGCTTCGGCGAGGACGCCGACCTGATCGGCACGCTGCGCGAGCAGATGTGGTCGCGGGGCCGGCTGGTCTCCCGGGTACGCGACGGCCAGGAGACCGCCGGGGCGAAGTTCGCCGACTACTTCGACTTCGCCGAGCCGTACCCCAAGCTGCCCTCGCACCGGATCCTGGCGATGTTCCGGGGCGAGAAGGAGGGCGTGCTCGACCTGACCATGGACCCGGAGGCCGAGGGTGACGCCGACGCGGCGCCCGCCGGTCCGAGCCGCTACGAGGCGGTGATCGCCGGCCGGTTCGGCGTCAGCGACCAGGGGCGGCCCGCCGACAAGTGGCTGGCCGACACCGTGCGCTGGGCCTGGCGTACCCGGATCCTCATCCACCTCGGCGCGGACCTGCGGATGCGACTGTGGCAGGCGGCGGAGGAGGAGGCCGTCCGGGTCTTCGCCACCAACCTGCGCGACCTGCTGCTCGCCGCGCCCGCCGGCACCCGCGCGACGATGGGGCTGGACCCGGGCCTGCGTACCGGCGTCAAGGTCGCGGTGGTCGACGCCACCGGCAAGGTGGTCGCCACCGACACGATCTACCCGCACGAGCCCCGCCGGCAGTGGGACGCCTCGATCGAGACCCTGGCCCGGCTCGCCGGGGCGCACGGCGTCGAGCTGGTCGCCATCGGCAACGGCACCGCCAGCCGCGAGACCGACAAGCTCGCCGGTGACCTGATCAAGCGGCACCCGCAGCTCAACCTGACCAAGGTGGTGGTCTCCGAGGCCGGCGCGTCGGTCTACTCCGCCTCCGCGTACGCCTCGCAGGAGCTGCCCGGGCTGGACGTCTCGCTGCGCGGCGCGGTCTCCATCGCCCGCCGCCTCCAGGACCCGCTCGCCGAGCTGGTCAAGATCGACCCGCGCTCGATCGGCGTCGGGCAGTACCAGCACGACCTCTCCGAGGTGAAGCTTTCCCGTTCGCTGGACGCCGTGGTCGAGGACTGTGTCAACGCCGTCGGCGTGGACGTCAACACCGCCTCCGCGCCGCTGCTGACCCGGGTCTCCGGCATCGGCGCCGGGCTGGCGGAGAACATCGTGCTGCACCGGGACGCCAACGGCCCGTTCCGCTCCCGCGCCGAGCTGAAGAAGGTGCCCCGGCTCGGCCCGAAGGCGTTCGAGCAGTGCGCGGGCTTCCTGCGCATCCCCGGCGGCGACGACCCGCTGGACTCCTCCAGCGTGCACCCGGAGGCGTACCCGGTGGTGCGGCGGATCCTCGCCGGCACCGGGCAGGACCTGCGTTCGCTGATCGGGAAGAGCACCATCCTGCGCGGGCTGCGGGCCACCGACTTCGTCGACGAGAAGTTCGGCCTGCCCACCGTCACCGACATCCTCGCCGAGCTGGAGAAGCCGGGCCGCGACCCGCGGCCGGAGTTCCGCACCGCCACCTTCGCCGAGGGGGTGGAGAAGATCGGCGACCTGACCCCGGGGATGCTGCTGGAGGGCGTGGTCACCAACGTCGCGGCGTTCGGCGCGTTCGTCGACGTCGGTGTGCACCAGGACGGCCTGGTGCACGTGTCGGCGATGTCCCAGACGTTCGTCAAGGACCCGCGCGACGTGGTGAAGTCCGGCGACGTGGTCCGGGTCAAGGTGCTCGACGTGGACGTGCCCCGCAAGCGGATCTCGCTCACCCTCCGGCTGGAGGACGACGCGGAGGCCGGCCGTCCCGCGTCCGAGGGTGGGCGGCGCGAGCGCGGCGGCCCCCGCGGCGGCCAGCAGGGCGGCCAGCAGACCGGGCGGCCGGCTGACCGGGGTCAGCGCGGTGAGCAGAGCGGGCAGCGCGGCGGCGGGCAGCGCCGTGACCAGGGCGGACAGCCCGGCGGCGGTCGCGGTGAGCGGGGCGGGCAGCGCGGCGGCCCGCAGCAGCGGCAGGGCCGTGGCGCTCCGGCACCGGTGAACGACGCGATGGCCGAGGCGCTGCGCCGCGCCGGCCTGGCCTGACCCACCCGGCCGCAGGGTCCATCACCTGATCGGCGGTGGCGGACCCTGCGGCCCGGGCTGGGCCAGCTGATCACCGTCCGATCCGCCGGGGACGGCGGAGAGCGTGCTGATCGCCAGGACCGGGCGGGGGCCTCACGTAATGGCGGCGGACGTGGCGCCCTCAGGGGCTTCCTCCGAGCGACGTAAGCCCGCCCACGGGCCTGGGCGTCGACAGCAATGGGGCCCTGTCCTCGCCCTGTGGATCTGATGACGTAGACGACTCAGGCCTGCCGGTGAGTCGTCTGCGTCATCAGCTCCACAGCGCCGTACCGGGGTCCCTCCGACCAGGCCGGGAAAGCCGCCGGTGAGGACGTACGTAGCGGCGGTGGTTCGGGCGCCCGGCGAGACGGTGCCGGAGTCGCGGAACGATTCGCGCAGCTCGACGGCCTGGGCAGCGCGAGCGCAACTCGCTGCCGCAGCTCTGCTGCCCGATGATCGCCGGGCGGGCGGGTCCGCCCGGCGCAGCGGGGCGGGAGTGGGCGTACCGTCGCGGGCATGGGTTCCGACGACGGCCTGGACTGGCGGGAGCGGCAGCGACACGCGGTACGGGCTCACGCGGAGGCGGAGGAGCGACGCCGCGCGACCGAGCACGCGGAGGCCGCCGAGCTGGTGGCCTGGTTCGCCGCCGAGGCGACCCGGCGCGGCCTGCCGACCACCCGGCTGACGGCCCGCGCTCACGACGGGCGCGGGAGGTACCGCACCCGCCTCACCGGCTGGTACGTCGACCGGGCCCGCACCCGGGCGGTCGACACCGAGGGCCGGTTCCACCTGCTGAGCGTGCCGCCCCGCCTGCGGTTCCGGCTGTTCGGCGTCGACCCGATGCCCGACCCGGCGCCGCTGGTGCTCGGCCGGGGCGGCCGGGACGGCGAGTCGATCCCGCTCCGGACGCTGCTCAGCCGCCGGCTGGAGGCCGGGGACGACTGGCGGTGAACCCTGCCCGGCGCAACCGCCGGGCCAGGCGCCACCACCAGAACTGCTGCACGGCCAGGGTCGCCAGTCCGGCGAGGACGATCGCGCACAGGTTGATCACCAGTTGGAGGGCCGACCCGCTGGCCTCGTGCCACACCCCGTACGCGGCGGCGACCGCGACGTTCGCGGCGGCCGGCACGGTGGTCACCGAGATCAGCACGCCGACCAGGGAGCCGGACTTCTTCGAGGTGAGCGAGAGCATCCCGGCCACCCCGGCGAGCAGGCCGACCACCCAGGACAGCGCGTCCGGCCGCCAGATGAAGTCGGTCAGCGGCCGCTCGGCCAGCAGCATGTTCCGGTCGACCAGACCGGCGGCGGTCAGCGCCCAGGTGCTCAGCACGGTGGCCGCCATCGCGGTCAGGAAGCCGACCACCAGCGCCTGCACCGACCGGACGACCGTCCGGCCCTTGCGGCGCAGCAGTCCCACGCAGAGCGCGGCGAGCGGGCCGAACTCCGGCCCGACCACCATCGCGCCGACGATCAGGATCGGCTGGTCCAGCAGCACGCCGATCCCGGCGATCATCGTGGCGACGACGATGAGGACCAGGAAGGTGCCGGACAGCTCGGTCTGCTCGCCGGTCTTGGCGGCGATCTCGTCCCAGACCACCGCGTCCGCGCCGCTGCCGGGGGCGTTCTCGGCCGCCCGCTCGGCGGCGACGGAGAGGGTCAGCTCGACGTCGTCGGCGGCGATGCCGCCGCGGGCCTCCACTCCGAGCCGGCGCAACTCGTGCAGCACGGTGTCGGCGCGTTCCCGCACCACGTCGCAGAGGACCAGGTCACCGCGGGGCTGACGGGCGGCGCCGGGCAGCACCACCAGGTGGGTGACCCCCGGGTCCCCGGCGAGCAGGTTGGCGACGGCGGAGGACTGGTCCGGGGGCGCGATCACCCGCAGGTGCAACACGGACGGCTCCCTGGGATCGGGGCGGCGCACGCGCACCGGTGGGTGCGGCGGGCAGCACTCTACCGGCCGACGCCCTCGGCGACGGGTCGGGTGACGGCCGCGTCCGGCGTCTGCGCCGCCGGGGTGAGCGCGCGACGCAGCATGACGCCCTTGACGACCGCCTCGGAGCCGAGGATGACGACCACGGTCAGGGCGGCGCCGACCAGCCCGAGGCGAGGTACGAGCAGCACGCTGACCCCGCCGGCCACCAGCACCGTGACCACTCCCGCGACGAGCTGGTGGGTGAACCGGCGGACGGCCAGCAGCGCCGTGTTGATGGCGAACAGCGCCCCGCTGGCGCAGACGGCCACTGCGAAGACGATGAGCGCGTCGGCGCTCTCGGCGTACGCGGGCCCGTAGAGCGCCCCGAGCACCCGGCGACCGCCGACCGCCGCCGCGAGCACCCCGGCGGCGCCGAGCAGCAGCGCACCGGCGACCAGCCGCGCGACCAACCTGACCAGCGTCCGCCGCTCCCCCCGGCTGAGCATCGCCGACATCCGGGGCAGCAGCACCTGGTACATGGCGGAGAAGAGCATGTTAGCCGCCAGCAGGACGTAGCTCAGCGCAGCGAACACGCCGAGGGCGGCGGCGCCGAGCCGGTGCTCCACCACGTATCGGGGGACGTTCACGCTGAACGAGGCGAGCCCGGACGCGAGCCCCACCGGCAGCGCGGTCACGGCGAGCCGCCACAGCCGGGGGGCGGCCCGGTCCCGGCGGGGTGCGGGGCGCGCGGGCGGCAGCTTCCCCCGTGCCCGCAGCCGCCGCACCGTCCGGAGCGGATAGCCGACGGAGCCGACCAGCGACCCCAGCACGGAGCCGAGCACCGCCAGGCGGAGATCGCCGGTGGCGAGCAGGAGACCTACCGCCGCCGCCAGGGTGATCGTGCCGTTGACGGTCATGGCCCGGCCCACCACCCGGACCCGGCCGCCGCGTTGCAGTACCGCGAAGAAGATCTCGCCGACCCCGTCGAGGGCCTTGGCCACGGCCACCAGGAACACCACCGTGGCGCCGGCGGTGCCGGCGACGGCGGCGAGGAGCCCGATCACCAGGAGGGCGGCGCCGACGCCGGTCAGCCGGGCCCGCAGGTACTCGGCGGGGACGAAGCGGTCGGCCATGTCGGTGACGAGGACCGTGTGCAGGCCCAGCCCGCAGATCAGGACGACCGGCGCGCTGACCGCCAGGCCGAGCGCGTACTGGCCGACCATCACGGGGCTGCCGATCCGGGCCAGCACGAGGATGAGCCCCCACTGGGCCAGGGTCGCGGCGGCCAGTCCGGCGAGGCTCCAGGCCACGTCGGCGGCGTGCCGACGGGGCGTGCCGCCCGCCGCCGGTGGGGCGTCCCGGCCGGGCCGGGGTGGACCGGGAGCGGCATGCGAATCGGCAATACTCATCGTTTTCCGTTTTATCGGATGAATGATTTTCAAGGTGATAAAAGTGTACCGATGGTTCCAGGTCTCCCGGCGGACACGCCGTCCGGAGACCGGGCCGAGGAGCCACCGGGGATGCAGCTGAGCGTGGCGGCCGCTGGGAGCGTCCGCGCCGGAGCCGGTGACCACTCACCGGTTTTCTCCGTTTGACAGGTCGTCGCCCCGATATGCCCCTATCCGGGCGCGCAGAACTTCATCCAGCATTCGACGCTCGATGCACCAACTTCGGAGGCAACGTGCACGTGACGGACACAGCTCGGCGGACGGCGACACCACGGCCGTCCCGCCGCGCGGGAGCGGGTCTCTGATGGCCGCGCCGGTCCTGCTGTCCCCGCCCGACGTCGGGCAGGTGGAGGAGGAGTACCTGCTGCGGGCCCTGCGGTCGGGCTGGGTGGCCCCGGTCGGGCCGGATCTCGACGCGTTCGAGCGGGAGGTCGCCGAGCGGCTCGGTGTGGCGGGTGCCGTGGCGGTCGCCTCGGGCACCGCGGCCCTGCACCTGATCCTGCTGACGGCGGGCGCCCGGCCCGGCACGGCGGTCGTCGTGCCGACGCTCACCTTCGCCGCGACCGCCAACGCCGTGGCGTACACCGGGGCACAGCCTGTCTTCGTCGACTGCGAGGCCGGCAGCGGCAACCTGGACCCGGCCGTCCTGGAGGACCTCCTGCGCCGGCTGCGCGCGGAGGGCACGCCGGTCGCCGCGGTGGTGGCCGTGGACATCAACGGCCGGTGTGCGGACCACGAACGGCTCCGCGCGATCTGCGCGGCCGCCGGCACCCCCCTGCTGGAGGACGCCGCCCAGGCCCTCGGCTCCACCCGGGACGGCCGCCCGGCCGGGTCCTTCGGGCTGGCCGCCGCCCTCTCCTTCAACGGCAACAAGGTGATGACCACGTCGGGCGGCGGCATGGTCGTGTCGGACGACCCGGCGCTGCTGGCCCGCTGCCGGCACCTGTCGACGCAGGCCCGGGAGCCCGTCGCCCACTACGAACACCGCGAGGTCGGCTACAACTACCGGCTCAGCAACCTGCTCGCCGCACTCGGCCGCGCCCAGCTCACCCGCCTCGACGAGATGATCAACCGGCGGCGGCTGCTGCGGGAGCGGTACGCCAAGCTCTTCGCCGACGTGCCGGGCACCCGCATCCTCGGCGAGCCGGACGCGGAGAGCAACTGCTGGCTGACCACCCTCGTCGTGGACGACGGGGTCACCGGCTGGACCGCCGCCGAACTGGGCGCCCACCTGGCCCGGCACGACATCGAGACGCGTCCGATGTGGAAGCCGATGCACCAGCAGCCGGTCTACCGCGACAGCCCGGCCCTGCTGACCGGCGCCGCCGACCGGCTCTTCGGCAGCTGCGTCACGCTGCCGAGCGGGTCGGCGCTCGGCCCGGCACAGGTGGAGCACGTCATGGCCACCGTGGCGGAGTTCGTCGAGGCGGCCCGGTGAGCCGGACGTCCACGCTGGCCGTCAAGCGGCTGGTCGACATCGGCGTGGCCGCCGTCGCGATCCTGCTCACCGCTCCGGTGATGGCCGTGGCGGCGCTGGCCGTGCTGGTCTGCATGGGCCGTCCGGTGCTGTTCCGGCAACGACGGATCGGGCGGGGCGGCGCGGAGTTCTCGATCCTCAAGTTCCGCTCGATGCGCGCGGGCCGGGCAGACGACCCCCGGCACGACGGGCAACGGCTCACCCCGCTCGGCCGCTGGCTGCGGGCGACCAGCGTCGACGAGCTGCCGAGCCTGCTCAACGTCCTGCGCGGCGACATGAGCCTGGTCGGGCCCCGCCCCCTGCCCGTGTCCTACCGGGAGCGGTACTCGGCGGAGCAGTTCCGCCGGCACCTGGTACGCCCGGGGGTGACCGGCCTGGCCCAGGTCAACGGCCGCAACGCCCTGGACTGGGAGACCAGGTTCGCCTACGACGTCTGGTACGTCGACCACGTCAGCCTTCCGCTCGACCTGCGCATTCTCGCCCGGACGGTGGTGTCGGTGGTACGACGCGACGGCATCGCCGCCCCGGGCGCGGCCACCGCCCACGAGTTCACCGGCGAACCGGCTCTCACCACCGCCGGTTCCGCACCGGCCGGCCCGGGATCCCGTCACCCACTGCTGACAGATCGGCGGTCATGATGAGCCTGGACATCGTCGTCGTCGGCTGCGGCGGCCACGGCAGGGAGATCGCCACCATCGTCCGGGCGGTCAACGGCGCCGCCGCCCAGGCGCCACCGTGGCGTCTGGCCGGCTTCGTCGACGACGACCCGTCGGAGACCAACCGCAAGCGGCTGCAGGCCTTCGGCGTGCCGCACCTCGGCCCGGTGTCCGTGCTGGGCGAGCTTCCCCCCACCACCCACGTCGTCCTCGGCATCGGCGACCCCCGGGTCCGCCAGCGGATCGATCGGCGGGTACGCCCCTTCGGGCTGCCCTCACCCGTCCTCGTGCACCCGGACGCCACCGTCGGCCCCGACCTGGTCAGCGCCGAGGGACTGGTCGTCTTCGCCGGGGCGCGGATCACCACCAACGTCACCGCCGGACGGCACGTCCACGTCAACCAGAACGCCACCGTCGCGCACGACTGCGTGCTCGGCGACTTCGTCTCCGTACACCCGATGGGCACCGTCTCGGGCGACTGCGCCCTGGAGACCGGGTCGCTGGTCGGGGCCGGCGCGGTGGTCCTGCCCGGCCTGCGGATCGGCGCCGGCGCCACCGTCGGCGCGGGTGCCTGCGTGGTACGCGACGTGCCGCCGGACACGATCGTGAAGGGGGTGCCGGCCCGGTGACCGGCGACCCGCGACGGCAGCTCCGCGTCGTCGTCCTGCTCAAGACGGCCCAGGGCGGCCTCTGGGTGCTGCCCCAGGTGGAGGAGTTCCGGCGACGCGGCCACGAGGTGGTGGTCGTCCTCCCGCCCGGCGGCGGGCGGCTCGCCGACGAACTGGCGGCCCGCGGCTTCGACGTCCGGTGCTCGCCGTTCGACTTCCGCTTCCGGCCGTCGCCGTCTCGGATCCGCGACCTGCTCCGGTTGCGCCGGCTGCTGCGGGCGCTGCGCCCCGACGTCGTCCAGTACCACCTGTACGCCTCCGCCCTCGCCGCCCGGATCGCCACGCTGGGCACCGGGACGCGCCGCGTCCACATGGTGGCCGGGCCGCTGTTCCTGGAGTCGGGGCTCATCCGCCTGGCCGAGCGCCGGCTGCACCGCCTCGATCACCTCGTGGTCTGCGGCACCGCCGACACCTCGCGCCGCTACGGTGAGCTGGGTTGCCCGCCGGCCCGCCGGGCGGTGGCCACCTACGGGGTCGACACGAGCCGGTTCGCTCCACCGGCGGACCTCCGACGCCACGCCGAGATCAGGGCGAAGGTCCGCAGCGAACTGGGCATCGCCCAGGACGCCTTCGTCGTCGTCATGGTCGCCTACGTCTACCCGCCCCGGCGGCTCGTGCACCGGGGATCGGGCATCAAGGGCCACGACGTGCTCCTCGACGCCTGGCGGGAGTTCGCCGCCCGGCACCCCCGGGCGCACCTGCTCCTGATCGGGGCGGGCTGGGGGGCGCGGGGCGAGGCGCACCGGCGGGACCTCGTCGACCGGTTCCGGCTCACCGAGGACACCACGGTGACCTGGCTGACCGGCGTCTCCGACGTCCGCGACCACTACCTCACCGCGGACGTCAGCGTGAGCCCCTCGTTGTCCGAGGGGCACGGGGCGGCGCTGGAGGCCGGGGCCATGGCGGTGCCCTGCATCGTCAGCGACGCCGGCGGGCTCCCCGAGGCGGTCGACGACCGCACCGGGTGGGTGGTGCCGCGCGGTGACGCGGCGGCCCTGTGCGCGGCACTGGCCTCGGCGTACGAGGAGGAGCCCACCGGGCGGCTCCGGGGCAGGGGACGCCGCAGCCGGGACCGGATGCTGGCCCGGTTCGACAACCGCGACTCGGCGGCTACGGTGGCCGACCTGATCGAGTCGGTGGTGGACCGGTGACCCGGGTCGTGGTGACCACCGAGTCCCGGTTCACCCGCACCCCGGACGGCACCGTCTGGACCGGCGACGTGGCCGACCACCGGTTCTGGCGCCGCTACACGGCTGTCTTCGCGTCGGTCCGGGTGGTCGCCCGGGTGGCGGACGTCCCCCGCCCCGGCCCGGCCGACCGGCCCGTCACCGGTGACGGCGTCGAGGTCTGGCCGGTGCCGTCGTACGCCGGCCCGGCGCAGTACCTGCGGGCGCGGGAGCGGGTACGCCGTACCGTCCTGGCGGCGGCCGGGGACGCCGACGCGGTGATCCTGCGGGTGCCGTCGCCGATCGGGATGACCCTCGCGCTCGCGCGCAACCGCCGCGGCCTGCCGTTCGGGCTGGAGGTCGTGGGCGACCCGCACGACGCCCTCGCCCCCGGGGCGGTACGACACCCGCTGCGGCCGGTGCTGCGGCACTGGATGAGCCGGCAACTGCGCCGCCAGTGCGCCTCGGCGGCGGCGCTGTCGTACGTCACCGAGCGCTCGTTGCAGTCCCGCTACCCGGCCCGGCCGGGGGCGTACACCACCGCGTGCTCCAGCATCGACCTGCCGGAGGAGGCGTACGCACCGGCGCCCCGGCCCGCCCCGCAGCGGTCGCGGCTCGTCTCGGTGGGGTCGCTGGCCCAGCCGTACAAGGGCATCGACACGCTGATCGGGGCGGTGGCCCGGCTCGCCGGTGCGGGGCACGACGTCACGCTGACCCATCTGGGCGAGGGCCGGTTGCGCGGCGATCTGGCGGAGCTGGCCGGCCGCCTGGGAGTGGCCGACCGGGTGACCTTCGCCGGCCTGGTCAGCAGCGGACCCGAGGTGTGGCGGCGGTTGGACGAGGCGGACCTGTTCGTGCTCCCGTCCCGCGCGGAGGGGCTGCCCCGGGCGCTGATCGAGGCCATGGCGCGCGGGCTGCCGGCGATCGGCGCCCGGGTCGGCGGTGTGCCGGAACTGCTGCCCCCCGAGGACCTGGTGGCACCGGGCGACCCCGCCCGGCTCGCCGAGGCCGTCGGCGCGATGCTGGCCGACCGGGAGCGGATGGCAATTGCCTCCGCCCGCAACCTCGCCCGGGCGCGGGACTACGCCGCCGCCCGCCTCACCCCGCGCCGCATCGCGTTCTACGAGCAGGTCCGGGAGCTGGCCGAGCGGCGGGCGGCACGGCGGCCCGCCGGTCCCCCGGCGCCGGGCGCGCAGCGGGCCACGACCTCCGGGCCACCCGCCCCGACCAGGACCACACCCGGGACGCCTGCCGAGGCGACGACGCACCGGAGGAAGGCAGTCGAATGAACGTCACCTACACCGTCTGGGGGGCGGTGGCCCTCGGGCTCACCGCCGCGCTGGTCCTGCTGGCCAGGTCCGCGAGCCGCGACGGGCTCGGCTACCTCATTCTCTACGTCGCCTTCTTCGGCCTGGGGCCGGCGGTCAACCACGTGCTGGGCAACGAGATCTTCTCCGGCATCCTCCCGGAACGGATCCCCCAGGCGGTGCTCGGTGTGGCGCTGGCCATCGCGGCGATGTTCGTGGTGGGACTGGTGCTGCCGGCCCGGCGGGCGGCGGCCGACCGGGCCCGGCTCACCGAGGCGTCGCCACCGCTGCCCCTGCTGACCCTCGCGTTCTGGGCGCTCGCCGCCTACGCGGTCGGCCTGCTCGCGCTGCGCGGGCCGGCCTTGCTCGCCGGCGACAAGCTGCTCCGGATCGACCTCGCGGGCCCCTGGCACTACCCGTACCTGCTGCTGCAGATCTTCGCCTGCTCGACGTACTTCATGGCGACCACGAGCCGGGCCGGGCGGCTCGCGTACTGGACGAACTTCGCCTGCTACACCACGTACTGCCTGGCGACCAACGAGCGCGACTTCATCTACGTGGCCTTCGGGCTGCTGCTGCACCTGCAGCTCTTCCGCACCCGGGGCGTGACGCTGCGGGTGGGCGTCACGGGCGCGCTCTGCCTGCTCGGCGCGGCCTACCTGACCAGCGTCCGCAGCGGGCAGCAGGTGGGCGTGCAGCAGACCTTGAACGAGGGGTCCGTGCTGACGGTGGACACGACGGTGATGTCGCTGGTCCCGTTCATGGTCCCGCACACCCACGGCGCGACCTTCTGGCACTCGTTGACGGCGCTGGTCCCGGGGTTGGACGGGGTGCCCCCGGCGCTCGCCGACTGGTTCGTGGGGCAGGTGGCCGCCGGGTCCGGGAGCGGGTACGGCTTCACCCTCACCGGCGAGGCGTATCTCAACTTCGGCATGCTGGGCATCCCGGTCCTCTTCGCGCTCCTCGCCGCCGCCGCCCGGCTGCTGATGAACAACGTCGACCGCGGCCCGTTCACGGCCTACCTGAGCATGCTCTTCGTCGTCAGCCTGATGTACAACATCCGCGGCGAGAGCCGCGCGCTCATCGCCACCCTCGTCTACGGCCTGCTCTTCTACGGCCTGCTGCACCTGATCCGGTCCCGGCTGGCCCCGGCGCGGCCGGCACCGGCGGGCCCACCGGCATCGGCGACGGCGGCGGCCGGCCAACCGGCACCCGCGGTCGCCACCGGCAGCCGCCGCTGACCGGCGGACGTCACCCGCCCACCCGCAACCTCGCCACATCCACCACCGGCCGGCTCGGCCGCCGGTCGGGAAAGGACCGATCGTGAGTCACGACAACCATCTGACGACCGCCGACACCTGGGACGGCATCTGGACCGGCCGGCAGCGCAACCAGGGGGTCACCCGCACCAAGGAGCGGCTGCGCCACACCCGCACCTGGCGGCGGCTGCTCACCGAACTGCTGGACAGCACCGGCCGGACCGGGCCGGTCGACGTGCTGGAACTGGGCTGCGCGCCGGGCCGGATGCTGCTGGAGCTGCACGGCCTGCGGCCGGGGCACCGCTACTCCGGGATCGACTATGCCCCGGGAGGCCTGGAGGCGGCCGAGAAGCTGCTCGCCGCGGCCGGCATCCCCGCCACCCTCCACCTGGGCGACATCCGCACCGCCACCGTGCCCCCCGCCGACCTGGCGGTCTCCTTCGGCCTGGTCGAGCACTTCACCGAGCCCGCCGACGCGGTCGGCTACCACCGGCGTTTCCTGCGCCCGGGCGGCACCGCGGCGATCACCGTGCCCAACTACGCGCATCCGCTGACGGCACGCCTGATGCGCAGGTTCTGCCCGGAGACCGCGGCCACGCACAACCTCGCCATCATGTCCACCGACTCGATGCGGGCGGCGTTCGAGGCCGCCGGCTTCACCGACGTGCGGACCGGCGAGGCGGGCGGGCCCCTGCTGCCGAGTTCCCAGGTGCGCCCGGGTTCCCTCGGGACGGCGTACGGCCTGGCCTCCCGCGCCTGGAACCTCGCCTCCAACTTCGGCCCGGAGGGCTGGCCGTGGGCGGCGGTGGTCTGGGGCACCGGCGTGAGCCCCAGTCCCGTCGACGCCTGAACCGGCTCGCACGCGGACGCGACCGCCGGTGTCGCGTCCGCGCGCGGTGCCTCAGCGCGCCGCCGTGCCCGTGGCGGGGACGGCGAGGGTACGGAACCAGTCGATCGTGGCGCGCAGCCCCACCGGCAGCGGGGTGGGCGTCACGTCCGGGAAGAGCTTGCGCAGCGTGACGTTCTCGGCCTGCGAGTGCCGCACGTCCCCCGACCGGGGCGGGGCGTGGCGCACCTCGATCTCCCGCCCGAGCACGGCTTCGATCTCCGCGATCACCGACCGGAGGTCGGTGCGGGTGCCGTAGGCGAGGTTGACCGGCTGCGGATGGGACACCTCCCGCCACACCGCGTCCAGCAGCACCTGGCACACGGTGTCCACGTAGGTGAAGTCCCGCGACTGCAGGCCGTCGCCGTGCACGACGGCGGGCTCACCGGCCAGGGCCGCGTGCACGAACCGCGGGATCACCGCGGCGTACGCGTGGTCGTGCCGCTGCCCCGGCCCGTAGACGTTGAAGAAGCGGAACGCCAGCGTCGACAGCCCGAACGACTCCTGGTAGGCCAGGGCGTACGCCTCGGTGGTCAGCTTGGTGACGGCGTACGGGCTCAGTGGGCGGGTCCAGGCCAGTTCCTGCTTCGGCAGGACGGGGTTGCTGCCGTACACCGAGGACGAGGACGCGACGACGACCTGCCGGACGCCGGCGTGCCGCGCCGCCTCCAGGACGTTGAGGGTGCCGGTGGTGTTCACCCGGTGCGAGCCGAGCGGGTCCTCGACGGACCGGGCGACGCTGGGCAGGGCGGCGAGGTGGACGACGGCGTCCGTGCCCGCGACCGCTCGGCGCAGGCTCGACTCGTCGAGGATGGAGCAGCGGGCGACCTCGACGGGGAGGCCGGCGAGGTTGGCCTCCAGGCCGGTGGAGAAGTCGTCGACCACCCGTACCGCGTAGGTCCCGGCGGCCAGGGCTGCGCGGACCAGGTTCGCGCCGATGAAGCCCGCTCCGCCGGTGATCAGTAGTCGTGTCTGGCTCAACGTGTCGCCCTTCCGTGGCTGTTCCTACCGACACGGGAATAACGGGGCGTAGCGGACTAAGTCACGCTCGGTCCACCCGGCCATCGACTGATCGACGCATTGACATCGCTGTACGTCACATGGAGGCTCGCCCCACAGGTCCTTCCACCGAAGGGGATGCGATGAGACCAACACGGCTGGCGATCGCCGGCGTGTTCACCCTGGTCGGCGCGCTGACGCTGACCGCACCGGCGAGCGCACGGCCACCGTCCGACCCGGGCGGCCGCGACAGCTTGGAGGTGTACGTCGGCACGCTGGACCCGCAACAGCTGGAGAAGCTGCGCGCGTCCGGCGTCGACCTCGGACACGACCACCGCGGCACCGACGAGAACGGGGCCACCCGGGTCGAGACGGTGCTCAGCAAAAGGGAGGCGGCGCGCCTGGCCGACCAGGGCGTGCGGCTGGACGTCAAGAAGGTACGCGGCAAGGAGGCCTCCCGGGCGCTGCGCGAGCAGGCAGCGGCCGGCTGGAACGCGTTCCGGTCGTACAGCGAGCCCGGTGGCCTCCGCGACGAGATCACCGCCACGGCGGCGCGTTTCCCGAAGCTGGCCAAGCTGGAGACGATCGGTCGTACCGTCCAGGGCAAGCCGATCCTGGCGGTGAAGGTGACGAAGAACGCGCGGACCGTGCCGGACGGGCGGCGCCCGGCGGTGCTCTACGGCAGCGCGCAGCACGCCCGCGAGTGGATCACCCCGGAGATGACCCGCCGCCTGCTGCACCACGTGCTGGACAACTACGGCAGCGACCCGGAGATCACCCGGCTGGTGGACCGCACCGAGCTGTGGTTCCTGCCGGTGGCGAACCCGGACGGCTACGACCACACCTTCACCCCGGGCAACCGGCTGTGGCGCAAGAACCTGCGCGACAACGACGGTGACGGGCAGGTCACCACCGCCGACGGCGTCGACCTGAACCGCAACTTCAGCTACAAGTGGGGCTACGACGACGAGGGCTCCTCGCCGGAGCCGAACAGCGACACCTACCGTGGCCCCGCGCCCAACTCCGAGCCGGAGACGAAGGCGCTGGACCGCCTCTTCAAGCGGGTCGGCTTCGAGTTCTTCGTCAACTACCACTCGGCCGCCCAGCTGCTGCTCTACGGCGTCGGCTGGCAGGTCAGCACGCCCACCCCGGACGACGTCATCTACCAGGCGATGGTGGGCGACGACGCGCACCCGGCGGTGCCCGGCTACGACCCGGACATCTCCGCCGAGCTGTACACCACCAACGGCGACACCGACAGCCACGCCACGGTCCGCTACGGCACCCTCGGCTTCACCCCGGAGATGTCCACCTGCCAGGCGGCATCGGCGTCGGACCCGAACGACGAGTGGCGCCCCGAGGACTGCATCAGCGGGTTCATCTTCCCCGACGACGAGAAGTTGATTTCCGCCGAGGTGGCGAAGAACCTGCCGTTCGCGCTGTCGGTGGCGAAGTCGGCGGCCGACCCGGACGACCCGGTGTCGGTGGTCGGCCGCAGCACCCCCGACTTCGTGGTCGACTCCTTCGGCACCTCCTACGGGCGCACCCAGCAGGTCGCGTCGATCACCCGGCGGGCGCTGAAGAACGTCCGGATGCACTACGTCGTCAACGGCGGCCGGCCCAAGACGGTCAAGGTCCGCGAGTGGCGCGGCGGCGAGCGGTACGGCGACACCCACGACGACTACTACGCCGAGCTGCGCGGCACGGTGACCGGCACGAAGCCGGGTGACCGGGTCGAGGTGTGGTTCACCGGGGTCAAGCCGCGCAGCGGCCCGGTGGCCAGCGAGCACTTCACCTACCGGGTGCACACCGACATCGGCGGGGACGTGCTGGTGCTCGCGGTGGAGGACGTGACCGGGCTCAGCCCGGCGCAGACCGGCGGCCCGGGGGCGAAGTACGCCGACGAGATCGCCGCGTCCCTGGCCAAGGCCGGCCGCAGCAGTGACGTCTACGACTTCGACACGATGGGCCGGGCCGCCCCGCACCCGCTGGGCGTGCTGTCGCACTACCGGACGGTGGTCTGGGAGACCGGCGACGACGTCATCCTGCGCTCCCCCGGCCAGGTCGGCGGCACCGCCGCCCGCGCGGCCCTGGACACCGAACTGGCCGTGCGCGACTACCTCAACGAGGGCGGCAAGCTGCTGGTCAGCGGCAAGTACGCGCTCTTCGCCCAGGCCGCCAACGGCTCGTACGTCTACCAGCCGGATCCGGCGGTGCCGGAGTGCGCCGACCCGGACGACGCCACCTGCCTGCCGTTGCTGAACGACTTCCAGCAGTACTACCTGGGGGCGTACAACTACGTCAGCGACGGCGGCAGCGACCCGGACGGCACGCCGTACCCGCTGCGCGGCGCGGACGGGGCCTTCGCCGGTTTCACCGGGCAGCTCAACGCGCCCGGCTCGGCGGGGAACCAGGACCACACGGCCTCGTTCCTCACCACGTCGAGCTTCCTGCCCCCCGACAAGTTCCCGCAGTTCGCCAGCTCGGCGGCGGTGGACTGGGCCCGGCCGGGCAGCGCCCCGTTCGACCCCCGCACCGGCGAGTGGTACCTGTACAGCGGGCGGTCCGACGAGTCGTACAAGCGGCTCACCCGCACCGTCGACCTCACCTCGGCGACCAGCGGGGAGCTGCGCTTCTTCACCTCGTACGACATCGAGCAGAACTGGGACTTCCTGATCGTCGAGGCGCACGAGGTGGGCAGCGACAACTGGACGACGCTGCCCGACGCCAACGGCCGCACCGGCACCGAGACCGGCGAGAGCTGCGAGTCGGGCTGGGCGGAGACCCTGCACCCGTTCCTCGCCCACTACCAGGGCGCCGACTGCTCCCCCACGGGCAGCACCGGCAGCTGGAACGCGGCCACCGGCAGCTCCGGCGGCTGGCGGGAGTTCGCCGTCGACCTGTCGGCGTACGCCGGCAAGCAGGTCGAGGTCTCCATCTCGTACGTCTCCGACTGGGGCACCCAGGGCCTGGGTGTCTTCCTGGACGACGCGCGGGTGATCACCGACGGCACGGTCGTCTCGGAGACCTCCTTCGAGACGCCGGACCTCGGTGGTTGGACGGTGGCCGGGCCGCCGCCGGGCTCGGCGCCCGGCGGCAACGACTGGGCCCGTAGCCAGCAGGCGTTCACCGAGGGGGCGGCGGTGGTCACCGACGACACCGTCTACCTCGGCTTCGGCCTGGAGGGGTTGGCCCCGGCGGCCCGGGACGATCTGGTCGCCCGGTCGCTGGCGCACCTGAGCGGACGGCCCCGGCGGTAACGCCGGGTAGGTGCGGCGGCGGTGTCCGACCGCCGCCGCACCTGTCCGTACGGCTGCCGGAGCGGCGGCCCGTGTGATGAGCTGTACCGGTGGCGGGGTTCCTGTTCGGTCTGGTGCTGCATCCCAGCCGGGACGTCTCCGAGGTGGTCGGGATCATCGACCGGTGGGCGGTCCGGCACGGCAAGAGCCTCGCCGTCCGCGCCGAGGACGGGCACCGGGTGCCGCCGTCGGTGGAGCTGGTGCCGGAGGCCGAGCTGGCCCACCGGTCGGACGCGTTGATCAGCATCGGCGGGGACGGCACCATGCTCGGTGCGCTGCGCTCGGCGGTGCGGGACCCGAAGCCGGTGCTCGGGGTGCACCTGGGCAAGCTCGGCTTCCTCGTCGAGGTCGAGCCGCCGGACCTGCCGCGGGCGCTGGACCGGCTGGTCGCCCACGACTTCACCGTCGAGTCGCGCGCCTGCCTGGCCTGCGACGTGTGCGGGGACGACGTGGTGGCGTTCAACGACATCGCCCTGGTCCGTCATCCGGGGTCCGGCTTCGTCACCGCCACCCTCGCGGTGGACGGGCAGCGGTACGGCTACTACCGCTGCGACGCGCTGGTGATCAGCACGCCGACCGGCTCGACGGCGTACAGCTACGCGGCGGGCGGGCCGCTGATCTCGCCGGCGACGCAGGCGCTGGTGCTGACGCCGTCGGCGCCGATGAGCGGCATCTCCCGGTCGGTGGTGCTCTCCTGCGACGAGACCATCCGGTTGGAGCTGCTGCCCGACTCAGCGCCGGTAGCCGTGGAGATGGACGGTGTGATCATCCGGGAGGCCTCGACCGAGGGCGCGGTGCACGTGCGCTACCAGCAGGACGCCGGGCTGGTGGTACGCCTGGACCCCCGCCGCTACCAGGAGCGCAAACAGCTCAAGCTCAGCCTGCTGGACCTGCCGCTGCTGCCGGAGCAGCTGCGCGAGCTGCTGCCGGACGGGATGCGCGAGCACCTGAACCGCCGCGAGCTGCCGCCGCCGCGCTGACCGTGCGCCCCGCGCTCAGGCCTTGGCCAGCACCCCGTCGACGAGCGCCTTCGCCTCCTCCTGGATGCGGGCCAGGTGCTCCGGCCCCTGGAACGACTCGGCGTAGATCTTGTAGACATCCTCCGTGCCGGACGGGCGGGCGGCGAACCAGCCCGACGCGGTGGTCACCTTCAGCCCGCCGATCGCCGCGCCGTTGCCGGGCGCCGCGGTGAGCGTCGCGCTGATCGGCTCGCCGGCCAGCTCGGTGGCGCCCACCTGTTCCGGGGAGAGCTTGCCGAGCACGGCCTTCTGCTCGCGGGTGGCCGGGGCGTCGATCCGGGCGTACGCGGGCGCGCCGAAGCGCCCGGTCAGCTCGGCGTAGTGCTCGCTGGGCGTCCGCCCGGTGGTGGCGATGATCTCCGAGGCGAGCAGGCAGAGCAGGATGCCGTCCTTGTCGGTGGTCCAGGTGCTGCCGTCGCGGCGCAGGAACGACGCGCCGGCGCTCTCCTCGCCGCCGAAGCCGACCGCGCCGTCGAGCAGCCCGGGCACGAACCACTTGAAGCCCACCGGCACCTCCAGCAGCGGACGGCCCAGGTCCGCGGCGATCCGGTCGATCATCGAGGAGGAGACCAGCGTCTTGCCGACGGCCGCCGCCGGACCCCACTGCTCCCGGGTACGGAACAGGTGGCCGATCGCCACCGCCAGGTAGTGGTTGGGGTTCATCAGGCCGCCGTCGGGGGTGACGATGCCGTGCCGGTCGGCGTCGGCGTCGTTGCCGGTGGAGACCTGGTAGTCGGCGCGGGCGGCGATCAGCGAGGCCATCGCGTTCGGCGAGGAGCAGTCCATCCGGATCTTGCCGTCGCCGTCCAGGGTCATGAACCGCCAGGTCGGGTCGACCGTCGGGTTGATCACGGTCAGGTCCAGCCGGTGCCGCTCGGCGATCTCCCCCCAGTACGCGACGCTGGCCCCGCCGAGCGGATCGGCGCCGATGCGCACCCCGGCGGCGCGGACGGCGTCGATGTCGATCGCGGCGGGCAGGTCGTCGACGTAGCCGGCGAGGAAGTCGTACCCGGCGGTGGTGTCGGCGGCGCGGGCCCGGGCGTACGGGATGCGCCGGACCTCCTTGAGGCCGGCGGCGAGGATCGCGTTGGCCCGGTCCTGGATCCACTTCGTGACGTCGGTGTCGGCGGGCCCGCCGTGGGTGGGGTTGTACTTGAACCCGCCGTCGTCGGGCGGGTTGTGCGACGGGGTGATGACGATGCCGTCGGCGAGGCCGCTGGTGCGCCCCCGGTTGTGGGTCAGCACGGCGTGCGAGAGCGCCGGAGTGGGGGTGTAGCCGTCGCGGCTGTCCCGCAGCACGGTGACGCCGTTGGCGGCGAGCACCTCCAGCGCGCTGGCCTCGGCCGGCGCGGAGAGCGCGTGGGTGTCCCGGGCGAGGAAGAGCGGGCCGTCGAGGCCCCGCTCCCGCCGGTAGTCGCAGAGCGCCTGGGTGACCGCGAGGATGTGGTCCTCGTTGAAGGCGTTGCGCAGGGCCGACCCGCGGTGGCCGGAGGTGCCGAAGGAGACCTGCTGCGCCGGGTCGTCGGGATCCGGGTGCTCGGCGTAGTAGGCGGTCAGCAGCCGGGGCACGTCCACCAGGTCGGCGGGCTCGGCGGGCTGTCCGGCACGGGGGTGGGCCACTGCTGCAACCTCCAAGGGCGGTACGGACGCTCATTGCTTCCCGGCGGCGGCCGGGGTCACACCTGGTTCACGGCTCGACGCGCTGGCCCTTGCCGATCACCACGATGCCGTTGTCGGAGACGGTGTAGCGCTGGCGGTCCTTCTCCAGGTCGACGCCGATCTCCGCGCCCTCGGGGACGAAGACGTTCTTGTCGAGGATGGCCCGGCGAACCACGGCGTGCCGGCCGATCTCGACGCCCTCCATCAGCACCGCGCCGTCGACGTGCGCCCAGGAGTGGACCTTCACCTTCGGCGACACGATCGAGTTCTCCACCAGCGAACCGGAGATCACCGCGCCGGGCGAGACCATCGAGCCGACCGCCCGGCCGACCCGCTCGCCCCACTGGTGGACGAACTTCGCCGGCGGGTACGGCGGCTGGTTGCTGTAGATCGGCCAGTCGAAGTTGTAGAGGTTGAAGACCGGGTGCACGTTGATCAGATCCATGTGGGCGTCGTAGAACGAGTCCAGCGTCCCCACGTCCCGCCAGTAGCCGCGGTCGCGGTCGGTGCTGCCCGGCACCTCGTTGTCCTTGAAGTCGTAGACGTTGGCCTCGCCCCGCTCCACCAGCATCGGGATGATGCTGCCGCCCATGTCGTGCTTGCTGGTCTTGTCCTCCGCGTCCCGCTCGACCGCCTCGCAGAGCGCGCCGGTGCTGAACACGTAGTTGCCCATCGAGGCGTAGATCTGGTCCGGCGCGTCGGGGAGGCCGACCGCGTCGGTGGGCTTCTCGCGGAACGCCCGGATCCGCCGGCCGTCCTCACCGACCTCGATCACGCCGAACTGGTCGGCCATCGACAGCGGCTGCCGGATGCCGGCCACGGTCACCCCGGCGCCGGAGGCGATGTGGTCGTCCACCATCTGCCGGGGGTCCATCCGGTAGATGTGGTCGGCGCCGAAGACGATCACGTAGTCGGGCTGCTCGTCGTTGATCAGGTTGAAGCTCTGGTAGATGGCGTCGGCGGACCCGGCGAACCACCACGGGCCACGGCGCTGCTGCGCCGGCACCGGCGTGACGTAGTTGCCGAGCATCGTCGACATCCGCCAGGTCTTGGTGATGTGCCGGTCCAACGAGTGGGACTTGTACTGGGTCAGCACGACGATCTTGAGAAAGCCGGCGTTCGCCAGGTTGGACAGGACGAAGTCGACCATGCGGTACATCCCGCCGAACGGGACGGCCGGCTTGGCCCGGTCCGTGGTGAGCGGCATGAGGCGCTTGCCTTCTCCGCCGGCCAGGACGATCGCGAGCACCTTGGCAGCCATGGCACCGACGCTATCCATCCCGCTGCGACTTCACCACTCGTACGGGCACAGTTCTGCACTAGGGTGCGGGGGCATGACGGAATCGGCACGGCTGCGCGTGGATCTGCTGACCCGGGAGTACCCGCCGGAGGTGTACGGCGGAGCCGGGGTGCACGTCGAGTACCTGGCCCGGGAGCTGCGCCGACTCGCCGACGTCCGGGTGCACTGCTTCGGCGCGCCCCGCAGCGAGCCGGGCGTCACCGCGTACGCCGAGCCGGCCGGCCTGGCCGGCGCGAACGCCGCGCTGCGCACGATGGGCGTCGACCTCGAGATGGCCGCGGGCTGCGCCGGCACGGACGTGGTGCACAGCCACACCTGGTACGCCAACCTGGCCGGGCACACCGCGAAGCTGCTGCACGGCGTGCCGCACGTGGTGACCGCGCACAGCCTGGAGCCGCTGCGGCCGTGGAAGGCCGAGCAGCTCGGCGGCGGGTACGCGCTCTCGTCCTGGTGCGAGCGCACGGCGGTGGAGGCCGCCGACGCGGTCATCGCGGTCAGCGCGGGGATGCGCCGCGACGTGCTGACCGCGTACCCGGAGGTGAACCCGGACCGGGTCCGGGTGGTCTACAACGGCATCGACACCGCCCAGTACGCCCCGGACCCCGGCACGGACGTGGTGGACCGGCTCGGCATCGACCCGTCCCGCCCGAGCGTGGTGTACGTCGGCCGGATCACCCGCCAGAAGGGCCTGCCCTACCTGCTGCGCGCGGCCCGGGAGCTGCCCGCCGACACTCAGCTGGTGCTGCTCGCCGGCGCCCCCGACACGCCGGAGATCGCGGCCGAGGTGGAGGGTCTGGTCGGTGAGCTGCGGGCCAGCCGCTCCGGGGTGGTCTGGGTGGCCGAGATGCTGCCCAAGCACGAGGTGATCCAGGTGCTCACCCACGCGACGATCTTCGTCTGCCCGTCGGTCTACGAGCCGATGGGCATCGTCAACCTGGAGGCGATGGCCTGCGAGACGGCCGTGGTGGCGACCGCCACCGGCGGCATTCCCGAGGTGGTCGCCGACGGGGAGACCGGGCTGCTGGTGCCGATCGAACAGGCCGGCGACGGCTCCGGCCGGCCGCTGGAGCCGAAGCGGTTCGTGGCCGACCTGGCCGCCCGGATCAACGAGGTGCTGGCCGACCCGGCGCGGGCCGCCGAATTCGGCCGGGCCGGGCGGCGGCGGGCCGTCGAACACTTCTCCTGGGACGCCGTCGCGGCCCGCACCATGGAGGTGTACCGGTCGGTGGGCGCGGCAGGCTGACCCGAGCGCGAAGCGATCTCGCGCAGTAGGTTGTCGGGGTGAGCGGACGGTTCCCGATCGAAGACGTCTCCCCCGTCGTCGCCTGCGGTCGCTATCCGGCCAAGGCGGTGGTCGGCGAGGTGGTGCCCGTGTCGGCCCGCGCCTACCGGGAGGGGCACGACGCGCTCGGCTGCAACGTGGTCTGGTGCGGCCCGGACGGCGCGGCGCGACCCTTCACCCGGATGCGCCCCGGCGAGCCGGGCCAGGACACCTGGCACGCCGTCATCCGCCCGGACGCGGTCGGCGACTGGGTCTTCACCGTCGAGGCGTTCCAGGACCCCTACCTGACCTGGCAGAACGCGGTGACCAAGAAGATCGCCGCCGGACAGGGGCCGGCCGAGCTGGCCAACGACCTAGCCGAGGGCGTCCGGGTGCTGACGGCGGCGGCCGAGCTGGTGCCGGCCGCCGACGTGGTGCGGGTGAAGGCCGCCGTGGCCGCGCTGCGCGACACCGAGCTGGACCTGCCCCGCCGGGTCACCCCGGCGCTGGAGCTGGCCGACCTGCTCTGGGAGCACCCGGTGCGCGAGCTGGTCACCGTCGGCGAGCAGCGCCGGCTCTGGGTGGACCGCCCCCGCGCGCTCTTCTCCGCCTGGTACGAGTTCTTCCCCCGCTCCGAGGGGGCGATCCCGGCCACCGTCGACGCCCCGGCCCGCTCGGGCACCTTCGTCACCGCGATGGACCGGCTCCCGGGCGTCGCGGCGATGGGCTTCGACGTGCTCTACCTGCCGCCGATCCACCCGATCGGCCGGGTCAACCGCAAGGGCCGCAACAACTCGCTGACCGCCGGGCCCGACGACGTGGGCTCGCCGTGGGCGATCGGCGCCGAGGAGGGCGGCCACGACGCCATCCACCCCGACCTGGGTACGCCGGAGGACTTCCGCGACTTCGTCGCCGCCGCCGCCGAGCAGGGGCTGGAGGTGGCGATGGACCTGGCGTTGCAGTGTGCGCCGGACCACCCCTGGGTGACCGAGCACCCGGAGTGGTTCACCACCCGGGCCGACGGCAGCATCGCGTACGCGGAGAACCCGCCGAAGAAGTACCAGGACATCTACCCGCTGAACTTCGACAACGACCCTGAGGGCATCCGGGCCGAGGTGCTGCGGGTGGTGCTGCACTGGGTCGGCGAGGGCATCCGGATCTTCCGGGTGGACAACCCGCACACCAAGCCGTTCGACTTCTGGCACTGGCTGATCGGCGAGGTCAAGAAGGTCGACCCGGACGTGCTCTTCCTGGCCGAGGCGTTCACCCGGCCGGCCATCATGCACGGGCTCGGCAAGATCGGCTTCACCCAGTCGTACACGTACTTCACCTGGCGCACGTCGGCGGCGGAGATGCGGGCGTACTGCGAGGAGCTGGTGGCCGCGGCCGACTACATGCGACCGAACTTCTGGCCGAACACGCCGGACATCCTGCACTCCTCGTTGCAGCACGGCGGCCCGCCGATGTTCAAGATCCGGGCGGTGCTGGCCGCGCTGCTCTCCCCCTCCTGGGGCGTGTACGCCGGCTTCGAGCTCTTCGAGCACGTCGCCCGCCCCGGCGCGGAGGAGTACCTGGACAACGAGAAGTACGAGCTGCGCCCCCGGGACTGGGCCGGCGCGCAGGCGCAGGGCCGCTCGCTGGCACCCTTCATCGCCACCCTCAACCGGGTACGCCGGGACAACCCCGCCCTGCACCAGCTGCGCAACCTGCGCTTCCACGACATCGACAACCCGGCGCTGCTCTGCTGGTCCAAACACGACCCGGACAGCGGCAACACCGTCATCGTGGTCTGCTCGTTCGACTCGCACACGGTGCAGTGGGGCAACACCACGCTGGACATGCCCGCGCTCGGCTTCGACTGGCACGAACGGTTCACCGTCCACGACGAGCTGACCGGCACCAGCTACGAGTGGGGGCAGCGCAACGCCGTCCGCCTCGACCCGTACCTTCAGCCCGCGCACGTGCTGACGGTCCGCCGGCCGGCAGCACCGCCGGCACCCGCGCCGGCGGCCCCGGCCCCGGCCCCGGCCCCGGCCGAGCTGACCGTCGAAGACGTACCCGCCGACCTCTCGGGTGGCACCGCCCCGACCGCTCCCGCCCCGACGGGCGGCCTCGCGGGTGGCGCCGACCCGACCGCTTCCGCCGCTAAGGACGCCCGATGGACCAGCTGATCGCCGGCGCGACGCACGACCCGCACGCCATGCTCGGCGCGCACCCGGCCGACGGGTGGACCACGATCCGCGTCATGCGCCGCGGCGCGGGCGACGTGATGCTGCGGATCGGCGACGAGCGGCACCCGATGAAGCGGGTGCACGACGTCGGCGTCTTCGAGACCCGGGTCGAGGGGACCGTGCTCGACTACCGGATCGAGGCCGACGGGCAGGTCACCGACGACCCGTACCGCTATCCGCCGACCCTCGGCGAGCTGGACCTGCACCTGATCGGCGAGGGCCGCCACGAGCGGCTCTGGGAGGCGCTCGGCGCCCGGGTCTTCGACGAGGGCGTGGCGTTCTCCGTGTGGGCGCCCAACGCCCGTGGCGTCCGGGTGGTCGGCGACTTCACCGGCTGGGGCCCGGACGACGGCTGGCCGATGCGCTCCCTCGGCTCCAGCGGGGTGTGGGAGATCTTCGTGCCCGGGGCACGGGTCGGCGCCCGCTACAAGTACCGCATCCTCGGCGCCGACGGGCAATGGCGGGACAAGGCCGACCCGCTCGCCGCGTACGCGGAGGTGCCCCCGGCCACGGCGTCGGTGGTGCACCACTCGACGTACCGGTGGTCGGACGCCGACTGGCTGCAGCGGCGGGCGCGGCGGCAGCCGCACCAGGAGCCGATGAGCGTGTACGAGGTGCACCTCGGCTCCTGGCGGCCCGGGCTGGGCTACCGGGAGCTGGCCGAGCAGCTGACGGCGTACGTCACCGAGATGGGCTTCACCCACGTGGAGTTCCTGCCGGTGATGGAGCATCCGTTCGGCGGTTCCTGGGGCTACCAGGTCACCGGCTACTTCGCGCCGACCTCCCGCTTCGGCGACCCGGACGACTTCCGGTACCTCGTCGACGCGCTGCACGGCGCGGGCGTCGGCGTGATCCTGGACTGGGTGCCGGCGCACTTCCCCAAGGACGAGTGGGCGCTGGCCCGCTTCGACGGCACCCCGCTCTACGAGCACCGCGACCCGCGGCGCGGCGAGCACCCCGACTGGGGCACGTACGTCTTCGACTTCGGCCGCCGCGAGGTGCGCAACTTCCTGGTCGCCAACGCGCTCTACTGGTGCGAGGAGTTCCACGTCGACGGCCTGCGGGTGGACGCCGTCGCCTCGATGCTCTACCTGGACTACTCCCGCCAGGAGGGGCAGTGGGCCCCGAACGTGCACGGCGGCCGGGAGAACCTGGAGGCGATCGCGTTCCTCCAGGAGGTCAACGCCACCGTCTACAAGCACCACGCCGGGGTGCTGATGATCGCCGAGGAGTCCACCGCCTGGCCCGGGGTGACCCGGCCGACCGCCGACGGCGGGCTCGGCTTCGGGTTCAAGTGGAACATGGGCTGGATGCACGACACCCTGCTCTACACCTCCAAGGATCCGATCTACCGGCAGCACCACCACCATCAGCTCACCTTCTCCCTCGCGTACGCCTGGAGCGAGAACTACGTGCTGCCGATCAGTCACGACGAGGTGGTGCACGGCAAGGGGTCGCTGGCGGCCAAGATGCCCGGCGACACCTGGCAGCGGCTGGCCAACGTGCGGGCGCTGCTGGCGTACATGTGGGCGCACCCGGGCAAGCAGTTGCTCTTCATGGGCTGCGAGCTGGCCGACGACCGGGAGTGGAGCGAGGAGCGCGGTCTCGACTGGTACCTGTCGAACGATCCGGCCCGGGCCGGGGTGCAGCGGCTGGTCGCCGACCTGAACGCGGCCTACCGGGCCACGCCGGCGCTCTGGGCGCAGGACACCGACCCGGCCGGCTTCCGGTGGATCGCCGGGGACGACGTCGCCCACAACACGGTCTCGTTCGTCCGGATCGCCCCCGACGGTGCGACGCTGGTCTGCGTGGCGAACTTCTCCGCCCTGCCGCTGGAGGACTACCGGGTCGGGTTGCCCGCCGGCGGCACCTGGACCGAGGTGATCAACACGGACGCGCAGCACTACGGCGGGTCCGGGGTCGGCAATCTCGGCGCGGTGCACGCGCAGGACGTGCCGTGGCACGGGATGGCGGCGTCGGTCGCGCTGCGGGTGCCGCCGCTCGGCGTGCTCTGGCTCCGCCGGGACTGACCGCGGGTCGAAGTTGCGGCCTGGCGGGCCAGATCGTCTCCGGGAGCCATGTTCCGTGGTGAGCGATATACCTGTGAGTCATAAATATGCCGCACAGGCATATCGTTCACCGCAGCATCGACCAGGCCTTCATTACCTTCGGTAGCCGGAGACGCCGCAGCCATCACCCTCCGTCGAACTTTTCCGCCTCGCGGTGCCGCGACGTGAACCGTCTCCACCGTCGCCGCCGTACCTCGCTCCGGATGCCGGACACCCGTGACGACGAGGCGGAGGAGCTTCGATGGCGTGGAGCAGGGGCACGACGAGCAGACGAAGGGTGACGGGTTCGGCCCGTCAGCGGAAGATCGCCGGCGGGGTCGCGCTCGCGGTGACCGCCGGCGCGGCGTTCGCGGTCGCGACCGGTACCGGTCAGGCGGCGGAGAACTGCCAGGGACTGGACACGGCCCTGCGCAACAACCTGACCTTCATCGCCGGGCAGAAGCAGAATCCGGACGCCAACTCGCCGGCCCGGATCGCCAACCGGCAGGCCGTGGTCGACCTGATCCAGCAGCGCCGCGCCGCCGCCGGCTGCACCGGCGAGGTGGACGTCGCCGGGGCCGCCTGTCCCGTGGTTCCGTGGGAGGTCGCCGTGGCCACCCGCCTCGACCAGGCGTGGGCGGTCACCGAGCAGCTGAGCGGGAAGCGAACCGGCCGGCTCGCCGACCCGCGGGTGACCCAGGCCCGGGTCCAGCGGCTCGACGGGATCTTCGGCGACGTCCGCGACATCGTGCGGGGCGCGCAGCAGGCCCAGGCCGGCAAGACCCCGCCCGGCGCAGCCGCAGCTCCCGGCGGAGGCGCAGCAACCGGCGGAGGCGCAGCAACCGGCGCAGCCGCAGCTCCCGGCGGAGGGGCGGCTCCCGGCGGAGGGGCGGCTCCCGGCGGAGGGGCGGCCCGGGCGGCCGGGATCATCGACGCGGTGGGTGGGCTGCTCGGGCAGATCGCCGACATCGTCGCGGCCGCCAAGGCTCGGCAGCAGGCCGGCGCCGGTCAGCAGGAGTCCGGTGGGCAGCAGGCCGGCGAGCAGCAGGGCGCAGGGCAGCAGGCGGCCGGCGGACAACAGGCCGCAGGTGAGCAGCAGGCCGGCGCCGAGCAGGCCGGGAACGTCGGCGGCCAGCAGGCGGATAACGCCGGCGGCGAGAAGGCCGCGAATGCGGCCGGACGGATCGCCAACCGGATCCAGCAGATTCGCGCCCGGATCCAGCAACTGCGGGCGATCGTGGAGCAGATCCGGGCGGCCCGGCAGGCGGCGCACGACCAAGCCGCAGCCGAGGACCAGGCCGGAGCGCAGAACGAGGCCGGAGCACAGGACCAGGCCGGAGCACAGGACCAGGCCGGAGCACCGGACCAGACCGCAGCACCGGACCAGGCCGGAGCACAGGACCAGGGTGCGGGCGATGCCGGTTCGGCCTACATGGTCGCCGACCCGAGCGCACCGGGCTGTGCCGACGCACCCGGGGAGCAGCCCCCCGGCTCCGCCGACGGCGGGCCGGCCGACACCGGCACGGGCACCGGTGCCGACGGCCGTAGGGCCGGCACGGTCAGTGGGTCACGCACCGGCTAGGACCGGGCGGGGTGGGCGCGGCCTGGTCGGGCTGTACGTCAGACCAGGCCCGCGTCGCGCAGCAGCTTCCAGAGCCCGGCCCCGTCCGGCGCGGAGAGCCACTTCTGCCCCACCGGCCCCGAGGAGGAGGACTGGCCGGCCGGGGCGGGCAGGCTACCGGCCAGCACCGACTGGGTCGGCGAGAGGCGACGGATCGCCACCCCGGCGACATTCTCCGGGTGGGCGGCGGCGAACTCGCGGTAGATCTCCGGGTCGTGCTGCCCGTCGTCGCCGATCAGCAGCCAGCGCACCTCTGGGAACTCCCGGGCCAGCCGGGCCAGGGTGGCCCGCTTGTGCTCCCGGCCGCTGCGGAACCAGCGGTCGGCGGTCGGGCCCCAGTCGGTCAGCAGCAGCGGACCGGCCGGGTAGAGGTGCCGGGAGAGGAACCGGGTCAGCGTCGGCGCGACGTTCCACGCCCCGGTGGAGAGGTAGAAGACCGGCGCGCCCGGGTGGGCGGTGGCCAGTCGCTCGTAGAGCACCGCCATGCCCGGCACCGCGGCGCGGGCGTGCTCGTCCAGGACGAAAGTGTTCCAGGCGGCCAGCAGCGGCCGGGGCAGTGCGGTCACCATGACCGTGTCGTCGATGTCGGAGAGGATGCCGAAGCGGACCTCCGGGTCGAGGATCCGCACCAACGCCTCGGCCGGCTCGGCGTCGGCGACGCTGAGGCGTACCGAGGACCAGCCGGGGGTGAAGTCGCCCTCGACGACGACGTCGACGAAGCCGCTCCGGTCGGCCTGCGCCTCGTGGGTGACCCCACCCGCCTCGATGGTCACCTTGACGTGCTTGGCCGGCAGGGTGGTGAAGCTGCGCCAGCCGCGTACCTTGTCCAGCCGGCCCCGCTGGCGGGTGTCCGGACGGCCGAGCAGCACCCGGCAGAGCACCCGTGCCCAGCCCGGCGCGCCGTAGCCCGCGTACGCGACGATGTTGGCCTGCCAGCCGGTGCGCCGTAGGCGACGCTCCACCAGCTGGTGCACGGCGTCCTCGATCCGTGCGGCCCGGTGCAGATTCGGTACGGCCAGCTGGCCTGCGGGAGTGGGTGGCACGCTGCAACCCTGCCACACGCGGCCGGAAGCGGCCACGCGAGAGGCGCCGGGCTCCCCGGAACCGCCCCGGCCGTCCGCCACCGCGTGACACACTCCGGTCGGGACGACGACGGGGGCGTTGGTCGTGTCGACATCAGCACCGCAGGACCGCGCGGGGCGTCCGCGGCTCGACCGGCCGGCGCTCGTCGCGCTGCTGCTCGGTGTGGCCGCGGTGGGCTACCGGCTGGTGCTGACCCTGCTGACCATTCCCCCCTCCAACAGCGACGAGGCGACCTTCGGCCTGGCCGCCGTGCACATCGCCGCCGGCCGGGAGCGGCCGGTGTTCCTCTACGGGCAGCACTACATGGGCATGGCGGAGGCGTACCTGGCGGCGCCGCTGGTGGCGCTGGCCGGGCCGAGCTGGCCGGTGCTGCGGCTGCCGCTGCTGGTGCTCTACGCCCTTTTCCTCTGGTTGGCGTACCGGCTGACCCGGCGGCTCTACTCGCCCTGGTTCGCGACCTTCGTGGTGGGGCTGCTGGCGCTCGGCACGGAACGGGTGGTTCGCGACCAGTTGACCGTGGTGGGCGGCCGGCCCGAGGTGAAACCGGCGGTGCTGGCGATGCTGCTGATCGCGGTGGCGCTGGCGCAGGGCCGGGTGCGCCGCCGGTGGGCCGCGGTCGGCGCCGCCGGGCTGCTGGCCGGGCTGGCCCTCTGGTCGGACTGGCTGATCGTGCCGTACCTGGCGGTGGCCGGGCTGCTGCTGCTCTACGCCGCCCGCCGGGAGCTGCTCGGCTTGGCGGGGCTGCTGCTGGTGGCCGGTTTCGTCGTCGGGGTGGCGCCGATGATCTGGGACAACCTCCTCGCGCCGCCCGGCTCGGACTCGCTGTCGGTGCTGCGCGAGGTCAGCGCCACCGCCGGCCCGCCGCCGCCCTGGTCGGCGCGGCTGCACGGCGGTCTGCTGGAGGGGGTGCCGCTGGCCACCGGGCTCTGCCCGATCACCGGCTGCACCCGCTGGCAGGAGTGGTTCGGGCTGCTCTACCCGGTGCTGCTCGCGGTCGCCGCGCTGCTCGCGCTGGTCGCGTACCGCCGGACCGCCGGCCTGCCCACGGCCCGGCGGGTCCGGCCGGTCGCGCAGCTCACCCTGGTCGCCGGCGCGGCGCTGACCCTGCTCGCGTACGTCCGCAGTCCGCTCACCGTGACGGACCCGCTGGGCAACGCCCGCTACCTGTCGGTGCTCCAGATCTCCCTGCCCGCGGTGCTCTGGCCGCTCTGGGCGGCGGCGGTGGCCTGCTGGCGGGGCACGGTGGGTGCGGCGGGCCGGCTGGCCGGGGCGACGGCGACCGCCGCGCTGGCCGGGCTGACCGCCACCGCCGTGGTGGCCACCGGGCTCTTCCTGACCGGGACGAAGGAGGCCCAGGAGGAGGAGCGGCAGGCGCGGGAGCTGGCCGACGCGGTGCGCCGGACCGGGCTGCGCGAGGTGTACGGCGACTACTGGACCTGCAACCGGCTCACCTTCGCCACGGGTGAGCGGGTGGTCTGCGCGGTGCTCGACGGCGCGCTCAAGCCCGGGCAGAACCGCTACCGGCCGTACTGGGAGCAGGTCGGCCGGGCGGAGCGGCCCGGGTACGTGGTGGAGGTCGGCTCCGCGGCGGAACGCCGGCTGCGCCGCCTGCTCAAGGAACAGGCCGACGCCGCCGTCCTGGTGGAGGTCGCCGGCTATCGCGTGTACCACCCGCCGACCGCCGTGCGGCCGTGGCGCTGAGCCCGGCCCGTACGCTGGCGGCGTGCTCATCCTGCTGCCGCCCTCCGAGGGGAAGGCCGACGCCGGCACGGGCCGGCGGCTCGACCTGACCCGGCTCTCCCTGCCCGAGCTGACTCCCGCCCGCCAGGAGGTGCTGGCCGCGTTGATCACGCTCAGCGGCGGCGACGAGGCGGCGGCGCTGGCCGCGCTCGGGCTCAGCGCCGGCCAGAGGGGCGAGCTGGCCCGCAACGCGCGGCTGGACCGGGCGGCCACCGCACCGGCCGGGCAGGTCTACACCGGGGTGCTCTACGAGGCGCTCGACCTGGCCTCGCTGCCGGCCCCGGCGCAGCGCGCGGCGCGCCGGACGGTGCTGATCAGCTCCGGCCTCTGGGGCGCGGTACGCCTCACCGACCGGATCCCGCCGTACCGCTGCCCGATCGGGGCGAAGCTGCCGGGGGTGGGGGCGCTGTCGGCGTACTGGCGGCACGCCCTGGCCCCGGCGATGGCGGCGGCGGCCGGCGACGGGCCGGTGCTGGACCTGCGCTCCGGCGCGTACGCCGCCACCTGGGCGCCGCGCGGTGAGGCGGCCGGCCGGACGGTGACGGTGCGGGTGCTGCACGAGCGGGAGACACCGGCCGGGCCGGCCCGCAGCGTGGTGAGCCACTTCAACAAGGCCACCAAGGGCCGGCTGGTACGCGACCTGCTGCTCGCCGGGGCCCGGCCGCGCACCGCCACCGGGCTGGTCACCGCGCTGCGTGACCTCAAGTACACGGTCGAGGAGCAGCCGACCGCCGCCGGGCGCCCCCGGCAGCTCGACGTGGTGGTCACCGAGCTTTAGGGCGTGCCCTAGCCAGGCGCAAGATTTCCTCAAGGCTGGGCCGGATCGGTGGTACCCGGCCGCTCGACGGGTGACGGTAAGGGGACCCCGACGCCGACAAGGAGCGGTCCGATGGCCCCGCAACCCACCCTGCTCGACCGGCCCCGCGTTCCGCCGCCCCCGCCGCCGATGGACTGGCTGACCCTGGGCGACGCGTTCGAGGTGGCCTGCCTGGTCCGCTGCACACCTCCGCCGGCCGCCGTGCGCGGCCAGGTCGAGCCGTACCGGCCGGTGGCGGAGTTCAACCGGGAGGACGCCGCGCTGAGGATGCGGCAACTGCTCAACCGCCTCGACGTGCCGGTGGAGCACGAGGTGGTCAGCGGCGGGCTGCGCCGCCGGTACGAGCTGCACCGCCTGCACGTGCCCCGGGAACACCGGGCGGCGTACGCGGAGCTGCGCGAGTCGGGCTGGCGGCGGGGCCGCCGTGAGCTGCTGAGCGGGGCGGCTCCCGGCGCGTCGACGGCGCGGGCGGCCTGGCGCTCCAGGCTGGCCGCGGCGGCGTGGCGGTCGGCGCTGCTGGCCGGCGGGCGGCACGTGCGCCGGCACATCCTGGGCATCCGGTTGACCGACCGGGAGCTGGCCGCCGTGCTGGTCCGCAGCGCGGCCCTGCTGGAGGTCCCGGCCCTGCTCCGGCCGGGGGCCGGCTGCTTCGTGGTCAGCGTCGCCGACGGTCCGGACCGGCTCCGGATCATGGACCGCGCGGCGCTCGCCCCGGCCCGCTGACCCGGGTCGCCCGGCCGGCCGGGCTTGCGCCGGGGGCGGTGCGCAGCGCACAGTGCTGCCCGTGAGCCGTTGCTGGACCGCCACCGCCTGGCGGCGCGTCGCCGCCCCGGCGGCGCTGCTGATGCTGCTCGCCGTGTCCGCGACCGGGCTCGGCGCGTGCCGGGAATCCCCGGCCGAGCCGGTGCCGATCCGGATCGCCACCGGCAGCCCGACCGCCGTCTACCACGCCTTCGGGCAGTCGCTGGCCGCCATCCTCAACCGCGAGCTGCCCGGCGTGCGCGCCAGCGTGGTGGTCACCGCCGCCTCCGCCGAGAACGTGCGGCTGGTCGGCGCGGGGGCGGCCGAACTCGGCTTCACGCAGGCCGACGTGCTGCCCACCGGGCCCGCCGCGCACCCGTCGACGCTCGCGGTGGCCCGGGTCTACGACGACCTGCTGCACCTCGTCACCACCGCCGGTGGCCCGGTGCGGACGGTGGCCGACCTGCGCGGCCGTCGGGTGTCGGTGGGCGCGCCGGGCTCCGGCACCGAGGTCACCGCGACCCGGCTGCTGGAGGTCGCCCGGCTCGGCGGCGACCGGGTGCGTCAGGCGCACCTCAACCTGGACGACTCGGTGGCCGCGCTGCGGGCCGGCACGATCGACGCGTTCTTCTTCTCCGGCGGGCTGCCGGTGCGCGCGGTGGACGAACTGGCGGCCGACTCGGCCACCCGGATCATCGACCTCGGCGAGTGGACCGAGCCGCTGCGCCGCAGCTACCGGGAGGTGTACGTCTCGCGGGACGTGCCGCGCTCGGTCTACCACCTCGAGCCGGTCACCACGGTCGCCAACCCGAACTACCTGATCGTCCGGGCGGAACTGCCGGAGCCGCTGGTCCGCGAGGTCACCCGGCTGCTGATGGAACGCCGGGCGGAACTGGCCGCCGCTCACCCGGCGGCCGGCCGGATGAGTCCCCGCTCGGCGATCGCCACCGCGCCGCTGCCGCTGCACCCCGGCGCGGCCGGCTGGTACCGCTCCGTC
The DNA here is from genome assembly GCF_051386295.1 of Micromonospora sp. URMC 105. NCBI lineage: Bacteria > Bacillati > Actinomycetota > Actinomycetes > Micromonosporales > Micromonosporaceae > Micromonospora > Micromonospora sp. URMC 105. The sequence continues at coordinate 36,981 of NZ_JBPQTL010000041.1, forward strand.
AAGCCCTGACCGGCGCGGACCCCGGCGGTCCGTCGACGCCGGCCGGTCCGGGGTCCGGCTCGGGGTCCGACTGGCCCGGGACCGTGACCTCCGTCGGACCCGTCGGGTCCTCGGCGGCGTGGCCCTCGGCAACCGGCGGTCCGGCTCCCGCGTCACCCGTCGAGCCGTCCCAGGGCGCCGGGAACCACAGCTCCGCGACCAGGCCGCGCGGCTCACCGGCGCGCATGGTCAGCCGCCCGTCGGAGGCGTCCACCAGCACCGCGACGATGGTCAGCCCCAGCCCCGCGCCGTCGATGTTCTGCGCGTCCGGCGCCCGCCAGAACCGCTCGGTGGCCTGGTCGAGCTGCCCCGGGGTCATGCCCGGCCCGGTGTCGCGCACCTCCAGGGCGGTGCCGCCGTCGGCGTACCGGACGGTCACGGTCACCTCTCCCCCGGCGCCGCTGAACTTCACCGCGTTGTCGATCAGCGCGTCGAGCGCCTGGTCGACGGCGGTGGGCACGGTCCGGGCGTACGCCGGGCCGGTGGTGTGCAGCCGGAGGGCGACCGAGCGGTGCCGGGCCAGCGGCTCCCACGCGGCGACCCGTGAGGCGGCGACCTCCGCCGCGTCGACGGTCACCCGCTGGTTCTCCTCGCGCTCGGCGCGGGCCAGGGTGAGCAGGGCGTCGAGCACCAGCGCCAGCCGGTCGGTCTCCTCCAGGGCGAGCCGGTGCTCGGCCCGGCCGTCCGGGTCGGTCAGGCTCGGCCCCAGCTCCTCCACCCGCAGCCGCAGCGCGGTCAGCGGGTTGCGCAGCTGGTGACTGGCGTGGGCCACGAACGCCCGCTGCCGGTCCATCACGTCCGAGACCGCGTCGGCCATGTTGTTGAAGCTGGCCGCGAGTCTGCGCAGCTCGGGCGGGCCCAGCCGGTGCTGCACCCGCGCGCCCCCGTCGCCCTCGGCGATCTCGTGGGTCACCGCGTCCAGCTCGGTCACCGGTCGCAGCACCCAGCCGGCCAGCCCGAACGCGGTGGAGACGCAGGCCAGCACGGCGAGCAGGCCGATCCCGGCCAGCAGCAGCCACCAGACCGTAACCGTGCGGCGGACCTTGCCTGCCGGGGTGGCGGTCACCACCGCGCCGAGCACCTCACCGCCGTCGTTGATCGGTACCGCCACCAGCAGCGGGCCGTCCACCCACGGCCAGACCGCCTCCGGGCCGCTGAACTGCTGGCCCGACAGCGCCGTGTCGCGCGCCGCCTGGGCGTCCCGGCCGCCCCGCCAGCCCGGCGAACCCACCACGGTACGGCCGTCCCGGTCGACCACCGCCGCGCCGATGCCGTACAGCTCCTCGTAGGCGGCCAGCTCGCCGCTGAGCGGCCCGGGTACGCCGCCGCGCAGCGCCGGCCCGGCCAGCGAGGCGAACCGGGTCGCGTCGGCGAGCCGGTCGGCGCGGACCCGGTCGGTCTCCCGGGAGGCGAGGGTGGCCGCCAGCGGGGTCTCCAACGCCAGCAGCACCAGCACCATCAGCAGCAGGTAGCTGGTGACCAGTCGACGACGCACCTGCCGCCCCTCACTCGCCGCGCAGCCGGTAGCCGACCCCGCGCACGGTCTCCACCAGGCGGGGTTCGCCCAGCTTGCCCCGGAGCGAGCCGACGTGCACCTCGACGGTGTGCCGGTCGGCCCAGGTGGTGCCCCAGACGTCGAGCAGGATCCGGTCCCGGGGCACCGCGACGCCGGGCTGACGGGCCAACGACAGCAGGATGTCGAACTCCTTGCGGGTCAACGCCACCGACCGGCCGTCGACGGTGACCGTACGGGCGGCGACGTCGATGCGTACCGCGCCGGCCTCGATCAGGTCCCGCTCCGGCACGGTGTGCGAGGCGCGGCGCAGCACCGCCTCGATCCGGGCCTGGAGTTCGACCATCGAGAAGGGCTTCACCACGTAGTCGTCGGCGCCCAGCCGCAGGCCGAGCACCCGGTCGCGTTCCTCCCCCCGGGCGGTCACCGCGATGATGCCCAGTTGGCTGCTGCGCCGGCGCAGCTCCCGGCAGACCTCGGTGCCGTCCCCGTCGGGCAGCGTCAGGTCCAGCAGCACCAGGTCGCAGGGGGCGGCGGAGAGCGCCGCGGCGACGGTGGCGGCGTGCTCGACCTCGTACCCGCGCCGGGTCAGCGCCGAGGAGAGGGCGGCGGCCACCCGTCGGTCGTCCTCGACCAGCAGGATGCGCACCGGTGACCCCCATTCGTCGTACGGATGACGTGCGAATGGTGGCAGACGAGCGCGACGGGCGGGAGGCCCGGTCCCGGCCGGCGGACCCGGCCGACCGGCCCCGGGGCGGCTGGGACGGGTCGTACGCTGCCGTCATGATCTACAAACTGGTGACGGTCGACGAGTGGGCGCGGGCCGGTGTCGACGGGTACGTCCCCGCCTCCGCCCTGGACCGCCAGGACGGATTCCTGCACTTCTCGGCGGCGGACCAGATCGTGGAGACCGCCCGGCGCCACTACGCGGGCGCCACGGGGCTGGCCCTGCTCACCGTCGACCCGCAGCGACTCGGCGACGACCTGCGCTGGGAACCGTCGCGCGACGGCGCCCGGTTCCCGCACCTGTACGGCCGGCTGCCGCTGGCGGCGGTCACCGCCGTCGCGGAACTGCCGGCGGACGTGCCCGCCGCCGAGGCGGTGGCCGACCTGCTGCGCTGAGCAGGGAACGGCGAGGGGCCCGGGACGACCGTGTCGTCCCGGGCCCCTGGTGCCGGTCAATCAGTGGCAGAGCCGGCTGATCTCCTCGGAGAACCGCTCCATCGGGTTGGCCTCGGCCGGGCCGAGCAGGTAGGTCTTCAACTCGCGCCGGGCCTCGGTCATCGGGTCGTCGCCGGCCCGGGTGAGCGCGAGGATCTTCTCCAGCTCGCCGCAGTCGGCGGAGAGCAGGTACGCCGCCCGCGAGGTCGGGAACTCGCGGCGGAACTCGTCCTCGGGCAGCCCGCTCGGGTTGGCCACCACGTACGGCCGCTGGCTCTGCACGAAGTCGGAGACCACGCTGGAGACGTCGCTGATCAGCAGGTCGGTCTGGTTGAAGCAGTCGAACAGCGCCGGCACCCGGCCGGTGACCACCCGGTGGCCGGGGCCGTCCAGCGAGGTGGCGTCGACGTCGCCGCCGGCCGCCCGGACCAGCGCCACGATCCGCTCGTGCGCGGCCTTGGCCTCCTTGGACCGGGAGCCGGTCAGCGGGTGCGGCTTGTAGATCAGCCGGACCGCGGGCGAGGTGCTGAGCACGCCCTTGACGATCCGCTCCCCCATCAGCACCACCGAGGTGTGGTACGGGTCGTCCTCCAGCCAGCCCTCCCAGGTGGGGGCATAGAGGACGGTGAACGGCCGGTCCTGCGCGGGCGCGCCGAAGGTGTGCACCCCGGCGAGCTGCGGGCGTCCGATCTCGACGATGTCCTCGTCGCGCACGCCCACCCCGGCCCGGGCGTAGCGCTCCCGGCCGGCGAGGCCGGCGACCCACACCTCGTCGTACACCTTGCTGTACGGGTTGACGCTGGCCGCCTTGTCGCTGTCGCCGTGGCCGACGAAGACGTGCTTCATGCCCGGCTCGCGGAGCAGGTGGATGTTCGCGCCGACGTTGGCGGCGTAGAGCGCGGCGCGGACGCTGCCCAGCTCCAGGTTCATGAAGTCGACCCCGGCCGGTACGCAGACCACCGGCAGCCGGGTGTCGGCCAGCTCGAGGAAGGCCTCCTTGCTGCGCATCAGCACGATGCCGCGCTGGTTCAGCGCCTCCGTCGGGGCCAGCCACATGTTGGCCTGGTAGACGTCCTTGGCCGGGCCGGCGAAGTAGAGCGCCACCTCGGGCCGGTAGCTGTCCAGCCAGCGCTGCAGCACCGGCAGCACCGGGCTCTTGCCGGTGCCCCGGCCGCGCAGCCAGGTCAGCGCGATGATCCCGCCGACCACCGCCGCCAACACGGCCGCCACCGCGCCGACCACCAGGACCGGGGCGGCGTCGCCGCGCACGGCGCTCACCACGGCGGCCGGGATCAGCAGCACGTTGACCACGGCCAGCGGGATGCCGGCGAGGTCGGCGGCCCACTGCGGCGGGCGGGGCGCGGACCGGATCGGGCCCAGCTCGATGTTGCGGACCAGCGCGGAAATCGGGTTCCGGCGGTCGATCATCGTGTTGAGCGCGCCGGAGAAGACCGCGGTCACCCACACCGCGGCCGGCAGGAGCAGCAGCCAGGTCAGCTCGGTCCCGGTCAGCCGGACCGTCGCGGCGACCAGCAGCACCGTGGCGAGGTCCCGGCTGAGCTGCCGGTAGCCGCGGTTGAGGCCGACCTTCTCCAGCAGCAGGTCCGACGGCGGCGACCATCGGGACAGGGCGAACTCACCGACGACGGCGGCCAGCCCGGCCACGGCGAAGACCGGGACCCAGCCGAGGGCGCCCGCAACGAGCATGACCAGGTAGGACAGCACCAGCAGCCCGCCACGGGCGGCCGTGCCGATGCTTCCTGTCAACGTGCCGAACAACGAGTACGCTCCCTAAGAGATCGGTGACGGGCCGGGCCCGTGGTCGTCACGTCATCACCCGACGCGTGTGCACGCGTGGCAACCGGTCCCCCCGGCCGTCACGCGCAGTGATCGTCGCGGGAGCGGTCGGATCCGCCGGCGCCGAAGGCCGACCGGACGGACTCGTCCCATGGTTGAGCTCCCACATCACAGTCTGTCACGGCGGGGACCCAAGCCCTACCGGCCGCCCGCGCACTGCGACCTTAACGCGAGTGGACATTGAGGGGACGGGTGGGTGTCGGCGTCGTTTACGGCCGCAAACCGGTCGGGTCCGGTGCCGACGGCAGCGGTCGGGCCGCGCGGACCGGGGCGGTGAGCCCGCACGGCGCGGCCCGGGCGTGGTGAGCGCCGGGCCGCGCCGGCTCGTGGGCTCAGTTGCCGCCCGTCGCCTGGCCGGCAGCCGGGGCGCGGTAGCAGACCATGCCGCCGGGCGACTTGCGGGAGGCGAACCTCTCCAGGCCCAGGGCGGGCGCGGCCGCCGCGGCGAGCTTGTTGGCCCGCCACACGCAGACCGTGCCCACGCCCACCCGGCCCATGGCGGCCTTCACCTCGTCCACCGGGACCGGCTCGGTCCCGTCGGCGAACTTGGCGAGCAGCAGCCGGTCCCGCGAGAACTGGGTGTCCAGGCCGTAGTCGGTCAGGTAGAGGTCGCGGGCCAGCACCACGCGGACGCGGCTGGTGACCTGCGGCATCGCCCGCATGACCGACGAGGGGGCGAGGAGCAGTCCCTCGGGGCGGTCCTGCCGGACGATCCAGAAGGTGACGTTCTTGCGGACGTCCGGCATCCGCCAGCTCGGCTCGGTCTGCAGCACGTCGCTGGTCCACATCGGGGTGCCCGCGGTGGCGAAGACGGCCACCAGCGCGCCGGGAAGCGCCACGGCGAGGACCCGGTTCGGCCACTTCAACCGGGGCAGGCACAGCGTCGCCAGGACCCCGACGAGCACCGGCAGCGGCACGATCCAGGGCACCCGCCACAGGACGGCCCCCAGCCCGGTCAGGTCGCTCGCGGTCGAGATCACGCCCGGCAGCAGGAGGACGGTCACCGCCAGCGCGGCACCGGCGGCCAGTACGCGGGGCGCGCCCCGGCGCAGCAGCAGGGGTGACCACCACAGGGCCAGGCCGCCGATGACCCCGAGGATGCCGAGCCACAGGGAGAGCATCCAGACGAGCTGCGGCGACCGCCATTCGGCGTACGAGGCGACCGCCTGGTCGATCCCGCTGGTGGTGAGCCGGGTGACGATGCCGGACCCCAACGGGTAGGCCGACGCGGCGGCGAAGCAGACGAGCGCGTCGCGTACCCGCCGGGTGACGACGAGGATCGCGAAGGCCGCGGCGGCTGCCAGCAGCGGCAGCAGGATGACCGCGGTGGTGGTCAGCCCGACGGCGCCGACGGAGAGCAGCGCGAGCAGCGCCAGGGCGCGCCGGGAGCGGGTCTCCAGGTAGTCGGTGAGGTACACCCAGGCCAGCGGCACCAGCGCGTGCAGGAAGACGCTCTTGCCCTGGGTCAGCCGGGGCAGGTGGTAGGTGTTGTACGCGTCCGGGTGACCGGCCACCAGCACGATGTACGCCGCCGCCACGCCGAAGACCAGCAGTGCACGGCGCGGGGCCCAGCGCTGGACGATGCGCCACAGCGCGAAGATCACCCCGACGGCCAGCAGCGGAAGCATCAGGTACCACGTCGCCGACGCGGCGTGCAGGCCCAGGACGTGGGCCAGCGCCCCGATGAACACCTCGAACGAGGGGATCGGCGGGTTCGCCGAACCGGCCGGCAGGACGCCCTCGGTGAGCAGGAAGTCCCGGTAGGGGATCTCGTCACGTTCGGCCACCCAGACCGACTTGCCGACGTAGAAGACGTCGTCGAGGGAGACCCGGGCGATCAGCGTCGCGAAGTAGGCCGCTGCCAGGGCGACGACGATGACCACCAGCGCCTGGACCGGGGTGGTCGCCTGCCTCGGCGCGCCGGTCGGGACGGCCGGGGCGCTCGACCCGCTCCGAGGACGGATCGACGGCCACGCGGAGACGATCGCGACCAGCCCGAGGACGATCGCCGCCGACCAGCGGAGCGTGCCGCTGCCGTAGGCGGCGAGGAGCACCCCGCCGAGCCCCGCGCCGACCGGAAGGCCGTAGCGGCGCACCAGCCCGCCCCAGTCGGCGGTGGCCGGCTCCCCGGACCGCCCGGCCGGCCCCGCGTCCGTGCCGGTGTCCGTGTCGGTGCCGGGGTCGCTGCCGGGTTGCCGGCTCCGTCGGCGTACGCCGAGCCGCCCCGCCACGACCGCCGCGATCACCGACGTGACGACCCAGGCGGCGAAGACCACGGACGGCCGGAGGTCGAGGACCAGGTTGAGGTGGTACAGCAGGGTCCAGAGCGCGAACGCGACCACACCGGCGTCGGTCACCAGCACGGGGGTCTCGGTCAGCAGGGAGCGCAGCCGCGCCCCGATCGACCTCGGTTCGGCGGTGCCGTTCCGCCCGGCCGTCGGCCGGCTGCCCTCGGGACCCGACCCGGATCGCGCGACGGCGACGTGTTCGACGTGGGGCACAGAAGGTCCTTGTCGTCGTACGGATGAAGATGGGGGGCGTGGTGCACGGCCAGGCGTCGAGACGCCGGCTCCAGCACGGCGCGGCCAGCCTAACGGAATCCGGCAGACGGCCATGTCCCGTCAGAGGGTGACACGCACGGCACTCAGCGGACGACCGGCGCCTCACGTTGACGGGGCAGGTCGCTGCCCGCGCCGAGGCCAGCCACGACCGCCTCGACGAGGGTGTCGAGGTACGTGTCGGTGAGCGGGGTACGGGCGATGGCGAGCCGCCAGTAGAGCGGCCCGACGATCAGGTCGACCGCGGCGTCCGGGTCGGTGCCGGCCGGCAGTTCCCCCCGCTCGACCGCCCGGCCGATGAGCTGGCCGCCGAGCTCCTGCTGCTTGGCCCGCAGCACCTGTTGCAGGGTCGCGTCGATGGTCGGGTTGCGGGCCGCCTCGGCGAGCAGGTCGGGGATGATCTGCGAGGCCAGCGGGTGGCTCAGCGCGTGCGCCACCACCTGGAACAGCAGCGTCAGGTCGCCGCGGAGGGTGCCGGTGTCCAGCGCGGGCAGCTTGTTGCCGGCGGCGGCGACCACGGTCTCCAGGACGAGTTCGAGCTTGGAGCTCCACCGCCGGTAGATCGCCGTCTTGCTGACCCCGGCCCGGCGGGCGATCGCCTCGATGGAGAGCCGGCCGTAGCCGGCAGCGGCCAGCTCCTGCATCAGCGCGCGCCGGATGGCCTTGGTGATGTCGCCCCTCAGCACCGCGGCGCCGGCCGGCGTACGCCTCTTCTCGCTGGTCATCGGGGATTCTCCGCACCTGTCACGTGGGCCAATGTAGCGCAACGACGGTACGGTTGCGTCCCGACGTGTTTTGGACTACCGTCCACGCAGCGACGAGGCGGCCTCCGCACACAGCTCCCTGGAAAGATTCCATCGTCGCGCGCATCCCTTTGGCACGAAAGATCGGAGCGCCCTTCCATGGCCGACACCGCGCTGGTCGACCCCGAAACGGGCCTGACCCAGGCGCAGCTGGCCGCCCGGCACGGACTACGGGTCGCCGGTGAGCGCCCCTCCCTCGCCGAATACAGCCGCCGGCTGTGGTCCTACCGGCACTTCATCGCCGCGTACGCCAACGCCAAGCTCGTCGCCTCGTACAGCAACGCCAAGCTGGGTCAGATCTGGCAGGTGCTGACCCCGCTCACCAACGCCCTGGTCTACTACCTGATCTTCGGCGTGGTGCTGGCCCAGAACGACATGCCGAACTTCATCGCCTACCTGACCACCGGGCTGTTCATCTTCAACTTCACCCAGAGCGCGGTGCTGGCCGGCACCCAGTCGATCAGCGGCAACCTCGGGCTGATCCGGGCGCTGCACTTCCCCCGGGCCAGCCTGCCGCTGGCCGCCACCGTCACCCAGTTCCAGCAGCTGCTGGCCTCGATGGTCGTGCTGGTCGGGATCGTGCTGGCGACCGGCGAGCCGATCACCCTCAAGTGGTTGATGGTGGTCCCGGCGCTGCTGCTCCAGGCGGTCTTCAACGCCGGCATCGTGATGCTGGTCGCCCGGATGGGCTCGAAGGCCAGCGACCTGAAGCAGGTCATGCCCTTCATCCTGCGTACCTGGATGTACGGCTCCGGCGTCCTCTACAACGTCACCCTCTTCGAGCGGTTGCCGGGCTGGGCGACGACGGTGGTCCAGTTCAACCCGATGCTGGTCTACATCGAGCTGGCCCGCTACTCCCTCCTCGAACGGGCGCCCCTGCTCAACGAGTCGCTGGCCCAGCTCTGGCTGGTCGGCGCGGCGTGGGCGGTGCTGGCGGGCGTCGGGGGCTTCATCTACTTCTGGCGCGGCGAACAGGAGTACGGCCGTGGTTGACCAGTTCGAGGCGTCCAACGACGCCACCGTCACGCTGCCCAGGCTGACGGAGCGGATCCCCACCGTGGTGGTGGACGACGCGCACGTGATCTACCGCGTGCACAAGGGCGCCGGCGGGGGCAGCACCCCGGTGGCCGCGCTGCGGCGCCTGGTCAAGCGCTCCTCCGCGCCCAACATCCAGGAGGTGCACGCGGTCAAGGGGGTCTCCTTCACCGCGTACCGGGGCGAGGCGATCGGGCTGATCGGCAGCAACGGCTCCGGCAAGTCCACCCTGCTGCGCACCATCGCCGGCCTGCTGCCGGTGAACCGGGGCGCGGTCTACACGCAGGGCCAGCCCTCGCTGCTCGGCGTGAACGCCGCCCTGCTCAACGACCTCTCCGGCGAGCGGAACGTCACGCTCGGCTGCCTGGCCATGGGCATGCACCCGGACGTCGTGGCCCGGCTGGTCCCGGAGATCATCGAGTTCTCCGGGATCAACCAGCGGGGCGACTTCGCCAGCCTGCCGATGCGGACGTACTCGTCAGGCATGGCGGCCCGACTGCGCTTCTCCATCGCCGCGGCCAAGAAGCACGACGTGCTGCTGATCGACGAGGCGCTGGCGACCGGCGACAAGGGCTTCCGCAAACGCAGCGAGCAGCGGGTCCGCGAGCTGCGCGAGGGCGCCGGCACGGTGTTCCTGGTGAGCCACCAGCTCTCCTCGATCCGGGACACCTGCGAACGGACCATCTGGCTGGAATCGGGCGTACTGCGGATGGACGGGCCGACCGACGAGGTCATCCGGGCATACGAGGCTTTCTCGAACGGCAAGTAGCATCCCCGTCGAAACCGCACGGCATCGACACGGTGCCGGAGGGGGGGGGGGGGGGGGGGGGGGGGGGGGGGGGGGGGGGGGGGGGGGGGGGGGG